>JBCCWS010000014.1 GCA_039193195.1 Pseudomonadota bacterium | reverse complement strand
TGTGTTGAACAGTGCACCCTGCGCTGTGGTAACGTCGTCCATTGGAAGGCCTTCTTTGTGTCCGAAAGTGCTGTGTCGTAACACCTTTCTAACACATCGAGGGCCTTCTTCTCTTTTGGCTCATGAATAATCCAGGCTAGGGGGCTTGCACAACGCCGTTGCCCACATCCACCTCGGCGCCAGTCGGACGGGCTTGGTCCTGCAGACGCTGCCACAGGGCCTGCGGGGAGAGAGTTGGCGATTGTTCTAGATGAAGGGCGGCAACGCCGGCCACATGGGGCGTCGCCATCGAGGTGCCCGATACGGCTCGATAGGTGCCGCCTAGCCAAGTGGAGCGAATTCCCACACCCGGCGCTGCGACGTTGACCTCGCCCACTGCGTCTCGCTGCCCACCACTGAAGTAGGCGACCTCGTCATCACCGTCCACAGCCGCTACCGCCATTACGGAGGCTGCTGCGGCGGGATTCTCCACGGCCGCCACCTCGTCCGGTCGGCTGCTCTCATTTCCGGTAGCGGCAATCAGCAGGGCACCGTGTTCCCGGTGCAGGGTTCGCCGCGCCAGATGCTCGTACATCGCGCTACCTGCATCGCCAGGTTCGCGCGAGGATCCAAGGCTCAGGGAGATGACGCGGGCCCCTTGGTGTAGTGCCCAGTGAATGCCATCGATGACCTGATCATCGTTGCCGAGCCCCGAGTCGCCGAGTACCTTGCCGATCAGCAGTTCTGCCCCGGGCGCGACGGCGAAGCGCTCACCGGCTGTGGGCACACGAGGCCCCGCGACCACGCCGGCGCAGTGCGTGCCGTGGCCGAGCCCATCTTGCACGGATTCCCCGGCCACGAAGGACACGGCGTTCTTGCCCTCTTGAAAGCGGCCTGCGAAATCGGGATGGCGCAGGTCGATTCCCGTATCGAGCAGGGCGATACGCACGGCCTCGCCCGAGAATCGATCGTAGTCTGCCGACATACCGATCAGTGATAGGGGATCTGCGCAAGGTGTGATGTCGTGGGTGGCTGGCGCGTGCGTCTCGTCCAGGTGGACAGGGACGCGTCGGCGCTCGTTACGAGCGACTAGCGCTACTTCGCGGGCATCTTCGCACGCCTTCACCTGATCCTCCGTGAAATGTCCACACAGCAGTCCGAGGGAGTGATAAAGGCGAGACACGTACTGGCCGCAGGCGGAGCCGAGGACGGACATTCCGGGCCGCGCGTGCGCGTGATCCCGAAGGTCGCTGATCCGAAGGCGCGCGGCCAGGGAGCGCTGCAGGTCGTCAGCCTCGTGCAGCAGCACGAGGTGTGAGGGAATGGGGACGTGTGCTCTCATGCGTTGCAGCCCTCGCGTCTCGCGCTGATGTCGCAGCACACCCTACGCGTTTGCCTCAGCGAAACGCGTGCCTAGTGCTCAAAGCTCGGCGAGAACTCCCCGGCAGATGCCGTTCCTGTTAGCCTGTCGCGCCTACTGGTCATTCGATCCATTCGTGCGGGGGAACTCCTGAACACGCCGTTGCAGACGCCCGCTGTGGACGATGGGTCACGAGACCGGCTACTCCAGCGCAACCTGCTTTGCCTGCTGCTGCTGCAGGCGATCTTCAGTGCTGGGTCCGTGGTGCTGGTAAGCGTGGGAGGAATCGTCGGCAGCCAGTTTGCGCCGTCGGGTCTGGCCACGCTGCCTGTGTCGTTGATGGTGCTCGGGACGGCGCTCACCACGGTGCCAGCGAGCATGCTGATGTCGCGCGTCGGGCGTCGTTGGGGCACGGCTGCTGCCTCGAGCTTGGCGGTGGTAAGTGCTCTGCTCGCGGCCGCCGCAGTAGAGGGCCAGCACTTCGTGCTGTTTTGCCTCGCCGCCGTGGGAATCGGCGCCACCATGACCTTCGGCCAGCAGCTGCGCTTCGCGGCGGCGGAATGTGTCTCGCCGGCACGTGCCGGTCACGCCGTGTCTTTCATTCTAATGGGTTCGATCGGCGGCGCGTTCCTCGGCAGTGAGCTCGTGGCGCGAGGGGCGGGCACTGACGGCAGCATGCCCTTTCGCAGTAGCTTCGTTGGGCTTGCCATCGCCCATGTCATCGCGCTTGTGCTCGTAGCACTCATGCAGCGCGTGGTGCCTCCTGTCCGGCAAGCGTCCTCACCGGACAGGGCGGACAACGGTGTTCGCCCCGTATTGGAGATGGTGCGCTCGCAAGGCTTTGCGCTGGCGGTGCTGGCGGCTGTGGTCGGGCAGGGGGTCATGACCTTTTTGATGACCGCCACTCCGATCGCGATGCACGTGGTGGATGGCCACGCCGTTGCCGATACGGCAGCCGTAGTGCGCGCTCATGTGATTGCCATGTACGCACCATCGCTGCTCTCCGCGGTGCTCATCGCGAGGCTAGGGGCACGTGGCTTGATGTGGGGCGGTACCCTGCTGTTGCTTACCTGCGTGTTGGCTGGGTTCGCCGGTCATGAGGTGATGCACTACTACCTGACCTTGGTGCTCTTGGGGGTGGGTTGGAACTTCCTGTTCGTGGGCGGCACTACGGCCCTGGTGGCAGCCTATCGCCCCGAGGAGAGATTTCGCGCGCAGGCGCTCAATGAATTCTGCGTATTTGGCACCGCCGCCCTGGCTAGCCTCTTGGCGGGCTCAACGGTGCTCGCCGTAGGTTGGGAGCGATTGTTGATGAGCGTACTGCCTGTGCTGGTATTGATGCTAAGCCTGTTGGCCATCGTGGGGCTGCAGGGGCGAGGGCGAGCCGCTTGAGGTGCAATACACTCGTGTCGCCTATCGAAGAAATTAGCTCAAAGCCTGCGCGCGATCAGAGCACACGGTAGCGCTGGCGCATGTTGCCCCCAGCCCTGTTACACGATCGACTGCGGGATCGCAGCGCGGCACCTCTGATCCTCGACGGCGGTCTTGCGACGGCACTCGAGCAAAAGGGTTTCGACCTTGCCGATCCCCTGTGGTCGGCCAAGTTGCTGATCGAGGCACCTGAGGCAATTCGCCAAGTGCACCATGAGTACCTGCACGCCGGAGCGGACTGCATCACTGCCGCCAGCTACCAGGCGAGCTTGCCGGGCTTTGCCGCCCGCGGGATCTCCTCTGTCCAAGGCCGCGAGCTGATCGTTCGCGCCGTAGAGTTGGCAGTGCAAGCGCGCGATGCGTTCTGGGCGCACGCGGCCAACCGTGTGGGTCGGGTGCGGCCGCTAGTCGCAGCGAGCGTTGGGCCCTATGGCGCCTACCTGGCCGATGGCTCCGAGTACACGGGCACCTACGCGGTAGCAGACCATGCGCTCTACGACTTTCACGCAGAGCGCTGGCATCTGCTCGCAGACAGCGGCGCCGATCTGCTCGCCTGTGAGACGATACCGGCGTCACGCGAAGTGGCTGTGTTGCTGTCCTTGTCGCGCGAGTCGCCCGGTGTGCCGCTCTGGATGAGCGTGTGCTGTGGGAGCGAGCAGACCCTGTGGGATGGCAGCTTCGTGTCCGATGTAGGGCGCTCGTGCGAGTTGCGGGAGGACGTGGTGGCGGTTGGGGTCAACTGCGTGAAGCCGCACCTCGTGCAGCCCTTGCTGCATCGTTTGCGTCAGGTCACGGCCAAGCCCCTCATCGCCTACCCGAATGCTGGCGAGGACTACGATGCCGCGTCTGGCTGCTGGCTACCCTCGCACGCGCCGGCGCACTGTGTTGGCCTAGCGAGGGCGTGGGTCGCGGCGGGGGCGCGAGCGATCGGGGGCTGCTGTCGAGTCGGCACTGAGCAGATTCATCAGCTGCGCGACTCCCTGCATCGCTAGATCGCCCGGTCCGGTGCTCGGAGGGTTGGCGCGGCGCGCACGGCTGGCGCGCCACTGGCTCGAGTGGCTTAGGTCAACGCATGCCATAGGCAGAGCCCAGCAGTGCCCATCATCACAAGCTGGGTGATGAGCGTACCGGCCACGCGTCCCCAGCCGACGCCGCCGACCATGCCTAACGCGTGCAGCACCCTAGCGATGACGAACGCCGCGCCGAGGAGGTGAATGCTGACGGGACCAACCCCCAGACCCACGAGCGCGAACAGGCCGATGAGCACCACAGGTACGTCTTCGACGGCATTGCCCTGAGCACGGATGGCGCGCAGCATGGGATCGCTGCCGCCGTCCCCCAGGTAGATCTTCTCGCGCATCCGCGTGAAGCCGCAGTTTCCCTTCAGATACACCATCAGCAGTAGCAGAAGGCCTGCGTAGAGCGTTGCCGCCTCGATGCTGGTCATTCGCACGTCTCCTTAAAGTCTCATCAAAGTCTCTTCATGGAATCCTATCGCTTTCGCGGTTCTGCGCGGCGCCTGTCAGGGGCAGGGGTACGCTACTGACGTGGTCCCTCTGCCCGACCGGTACCGGCGGCCGATTAGGTCTCATCTGCGCAGTTCTTTCCGCGGCGCACCGCGCCAGGCTGTTCGCGGCCACATTTGAGTCAATATGTCTCACGCCAAAAATGTGATCTAAATCATTGTGTTGCCGAAGATTCGGGCGACGAAAGATTGCGTCACAGTCGTTCAACGGCGGCGCTTTGAAATTCCGCACTACCCTGGGGCATCCTACGTCCCCCGATGTGTCGGACAACAATTGATACCAAAGGACACAGTGGCAGACATCAGCTCCTCAATCGGTACCTTCGTTCGGCGCATGCTGCGGCCGATCGTGAGTATCACCCTGCGCTCGGGCATCACTTTTCGGCAGTTTGCAGATCTTCTGCGCCTGTCCTACGTGGACGTGGCGATGAAGGAGTTCGGTATCGACGGGCGACCCACCAACATCTCGCGGGTCGCTATGCTGACTGGCCTGACGCGGCGCGATGCTAGCCGGCAACGGGACATCCTGGCGGGTGAGGAGCCGGTGACCGGCGATCGCGTGCACAGCGCTGCGCGCGTACTGATGGGGTGGCATACAGACAAGGCCTTCTTGGACGACGCTGGCGCCCCAGCGCTCTTGCCCATGGAGGGCGAACTCAGTTTCACCGGCCTGTACAAGCGGTACAGTGGGGCTGACATCCCCCTCACCGCAATGTTGAAGGAACTGTTGACCGTAGGTGCGGTCGAGCGTAGGGATGATGGAAGCCTGCGTGCGCTGACGCGTTACTTCCGGCCCGAAGCGACCGATCCGCACGCCATCGAGCGGGCCGGCCTGGTCCTGGCCGATCTCGGCGCTACGGTCCGTCACAACATTTATCGGGAGGATCCGGCGCAGAGCCGCTTTGAAGGCCGAGCCTGGAGCGCTACCGTGCCGCGCAAGCACGCGCCGGCCTTTCGCGCGTTCCTAGAGGAACGAGCACAAACATTCTTGGAAGACGTCGACGCCTGGTTAATCGCACACGAGGACGATGGGGATGCAAACGACGAGAGTGTGCGCATCGGTGCCGGTGCCTACGAAATCCATACGATCATTGACGAGCAACCCACGCAGGTTGCCTCGCAACCAGTACAACAAGAGCAATAGGTCAGATGGGCGGACCACACGACACGAATACACTGGAGAGATGCATGAATAACAAGGACGTTGCCATGCGTTGGTTGGCACTGCCCCTACTGCTCGCCATCGCGGCGTTGGCAGGGGCAGCGATCGACCGCGGAGGCGTGGCACGCGGCATCGTGGCCAATGGGCACATCCGGGATATCGGTACGCTGCGGGTGGCCGGTGTGGACTACGATGTGAGTCAGGCCAAGATAATCATCGATGGCGTACCCGGCGCCGCCTCGGAGCTCCGTCAGGGCCAGCTCGTGGAGTTACGCGACATCGTGTACCCGCAGATGAGCACGGGCCCTCAGACCTTGCCCACGGTTGGGGTTGTGACCTTCCGTGATGCTGTGCAGGGGCCGATCAGCAAGATCCGCATCAACGGCGATGGTACGGCGCAGCTCACGGTGCTAGGGCAGCTGATCACGGTGAACCAGCGCACCCGTATCTCGGCTGAGCTTGGCGGCAACGGGCGCTTCCAGTTGAACCAGCGAATCGAGGTCAGCGGTTACGCAGGCCTTAGCGGTCGGCTGCTCGCCACTCGCATCGATCCCGCGCCAGCCGGAGCTTTCGAGGTTACCGGTGAGATCGTGGCGGTTCGCGGCAATCATCTGGTCATCGGTGACCAGCTGGTGGACTTCTCTAACGCTGTCATCACCGGCTTCGGGCCGTTTCGCCCGCGTCGTGGTGACTGGGTGGAGGTGCGCGGCGTGCTGCAGCGTCCGGTGCTGCAGGCGATCGGCGTGAGCCGCGAAGACCGCGGCCTGCGCGGGGAGCCCCTGCAGGAAATCGACATCGAGGGTCTGGTGACCGAGGTAAAGACCCTGGTGGGTCGCTTCGAGGTGGACGGCACGCCCGTAGAGTTGACCGAGAAGACCGTGTTCATCGGCGGCACCTTCGACGATGTGATTCCCGGCCGCCTGATCGAGGTCGAAGGGGAGTACGACGAGTACGGTCGCCTGGTGCGCGCGCGCCACGTGCGCGTCGGTGAGCCTTCCAGCGTCGAAGACGACGGCAGCCTGCTCAGCAGATAGCGACATCGCCTCGGGCGCCGCGACGCAATTGCGCACGCGCGACGCCCGAGGCGCCTGCCCTCGGCTGCTCTAGACCTGTCATTGAGAGCAGATGTATCACCCGCACCCCCGAGCGCGATTATTCCCACCTGATGCTTGTCACCTCACAGCAGGTGCGCTCCAATCGATCACGCGAAGCTTTTCCGCCAGTCTCGCAAGAGAGCCTAGCTAACCGAATTACTCGCACGAGAGTGCGAGGACCTCGCTCGCAAACAAGCCAGGCCACAGGCTCCCAGAGCTTCGCAACTGAAGTGGTCCCTAGTATGGAGGTGAGGATCTCCCTGTCCTCACCTCCACTTTTTTCCACCACTTCGAGCTGTCCCGATCTTGCCTCACGACCCGCGCCCTTGGCGTAGGGCGGTCCTCCTGCCGTCGACTTCCACTAGCAAGCTGGCACGCACGATTTGCGCAAGCTGGTCACGCGATGGCGATGCGGGCTGGACTATACAGGTGCGATTGAGAGCAGAAGTAGCACCTGTCGCGGTGCACGCGATGACATCAGAAATTGCTTGTCAGCGCAGGGTTCGTGCGCTCAAATCAAACCCGCGAAGCTCCTCCGCCAATGTCTCGTAAGAGAGCCTAGCTAACCGAATTAATCGCATGAAAGTGCGAGGAAATCGCTCGCAAAGCTTGGTCATTAGCTCCCAAAAGGAGCTTCGTCATTGAAGTGGTCCCTAGTACTTGGGAGGCAAGGGTTCCCCGCCCTTGCCTCCACTTTTTCTCTCGATGCACCCTGGTATCACGGTGTCTTCAATGAGCCCCGGTACCGGCCGATGATCTCCTGCGGGAGTTTGAAGGTGCTTGGCGGAGGCTTGCAGTGGATGATCGGCGGCAAGGTGTCGATGGAGTCGAGCACTTCGATCGGTCGCTGCTGGCGGGCAGTGCAATCGGGGGAGACCTGAATCTCCACCTCGCCGTAGGCGTTGGTGTAGGACTCGGGAATGTCGCCTCCACGTCGCCTGCGCGCGGGAGCACGCATCAGCATTCTCGAGGCCCCGACACCCGCCTCCCCACGTGGCTCGGAGAAGTACGAAGGTTCTGCGCGCTGCCGAGTGGCGGCGCCGTAGGCGACCTCCCTGGCGGTGGCTTCCCAGTTCATTTCGGCGGACGCCCTTGGCACCCGCACCTTGGGCGTCGCGGGTGGTCTCGGGGGCGGGAGACGAGGGTGCGGGATTTGAAGTGCCTCGTGGCTGAGCGCTGACGTGGGCGGTATGCGCGGGCCGGTGTTGGCGATGGGGCCAGCAGGTGGCGGCGCAATGTCGGGGGCTGGGGGCGGCGCTCCTGCAACGGCCTGTCGCGTCGCCGATACCGGGTCGGTGGCCGGCCGGGCGCCTATCTGCAGTGTTGGATAGCGTCGGTGAGTTTCGGCTGGAATCGAAGCGTCGCGCAAAACCAACTTGATCATCGCGAGTAGCAGGGCTGCGGTGACGCAAGCCGCTCCTACGCAGGCCATAGCCAGGCGTGCGATCGCTTTGCGAGGTCCTCGCCTGCCCTTTGCGTGCATGTCTTTCGCGTTCCGTGCTGAACGATGGCCTCTCAGTACCTGCTCCGCTCACAGAGGCAGGCGTGGTCCGTGAGCGCTAGCAGGAATGGACCCGCTCGGGCAACGATGGTTCGAACGGGGCATTGGCGACTGAGCATGCTGCAGGGCGGCGCAGACAATTCTGCGCATCCTGCACTGCGCTGATCTGTGACTTCTGGCTGTAGACATCGCAATTGAGAGCAGATGTATCAGTTGTGATCCACAAGGGCTGGATGGCTAGCTGGTGCTTGTCAGCGCCTAGTGGTTGCGCTCCAATCACTCCCACGGAGCTTTTCTACAAGAAAGACACACGGCGCCTAGCTAACCGAATTACTTGCACGAAAGTGCGAGGACCTCGCTCGCAAACCAGCCAGGGCACCTGCTCCCAAGAGGAGCTTCGTACTGAAGTGGTCCCTAGTACGGAGGCAAGGGTCTCCCTGCCCTTGCCTCCGCTTTTTTCGCCCCTGTCGCCCGTTGGCGTCACCCCTCGGGGGCCTTAGCGGGCCGCCGCGCCTCTAGCACTTGCGCGGTACCAAGCCCCGGTCACGTATCCTTCGCGGATTCGCTGAGGATGGTCGCCTACGTCCACGCGAGCGACCTCGCGCGCTTGCGCGATGTCGATAACGGACATCTGATCTGTCCCGCTCCAGGAGACAAAGCAGTGCTCACCGGAGCGATCGGTCACCACCCAGTAGGGCTTCTCGCCCAGGCCGCTCAAAATCTGCGGCTCGAGCGAGGCAACATCGACCAGGGCCACGTAGTCGTCCATGGTGCCGGCGACGCACAGTGTTCGATCATCGCCGCTGATGGCGATTCCATGGTGAGCCGAATCGTTAATGTATTCGGTGCGCGCGGCGGTGGTGACCTTGGGGAGATCCGCCTTGCGTAGGATGCGGGCTTGCTCCAGATCGTACTCCACGAAGCCGTGCAGGAACGATAGCTGAAAGTAGAACAGGCGTTCGTCCGAGGTGTGTGCCATTGGACGAATCGAGGGGCTGACATCCGTCAGACCGAATGCATCGAGCTTCTCGCGCATGTCCACGCGTTCGAGTATCTCCATGCTGTCGGCGTCCACCACCTGGAAGCGCCGCTCTCCCTTGGCAAAGCCGCCGCCCAGCGAATCGAAGGGGGAGAACACGCGCCCGATGCTGGCGTGGAAGATGCGCTTGCCATCTTTAGAGAACACGTTTTCGTGTGGTGAGTCCCCGGTGGGAAAGCGACCGAACTCTTCGCCCGTCTGCACGTCGATCACATGCACCACGTTACCGGTGGATGCGGAGACGGCAACGCGACGGCCGTCCGGTGACAGAGCCATGTGATCGGCGCGCACGCCATCCACTTCGAAGCGCCAGTCGATGCGACCGGAGTTGATGTCGATTGCCACCACGTCCGCGAAACTCGGGCGCGACACGATCAGTCGTCGCCCGTCCAAGGTGCTGTACATGTCGTCGACGTACTGATCGTTGCCCTCGCCGATCAGATGGCGAATGCCGAAGAACAGCATGCGATCGAAGAAATCCTCCCTGATCGCGTTTAGGCGCTCGCGCTTGTCGGGTATGCCATTGATCGTGCCGAGCACGGTGTAGTCCAGGGCATCGATGACCGTGATTGAGCCCTGCCAGTTGTTGCCGACGAAGATGACCGCTCGCGGGCTAGCGCCTTCGGCGGTGCCGCTCGCAATGCTCACCGTGGCGGCGGGTGGTGGCTCACGCAGGGTCTGCTGGATAGCCCCCAGCGCACTGAACTGCAGCGCGCCGACGGTGACCACGAGGGTCAGGAGCAATATGAGGAACGCACCCAGAAAGAGCCGTTTGAGCATTTCGACTGTCCGCTTGATGGCCGAAGGGGCGTGCATCATAGCGCACGGCCCTCGCCGAACCGAGTTGCCCAAGCAGCGGATAGGGCCTGCTGCTAGCCGCGTGCTACTGGTCTTGAGCTGGCCTCGCAGATGGCAAGGCGCCACTGCGGGCCAGCATCACATCCAGCATCGCCTCATCGATAGCCCAGGTCCACATCGTGTTGCGCGGGCGACCGGCGTCCGCAGCCAGAGCGAATACACGGCCCTGGCTGGTGAAGCGGGTCTTTGGCGTGGGCAGCGGGTCATCGTAGGCGACATCAGGGCTGACGATTGTCCAGCCGCCGTCGCGTAGCGCCTGCACCAGGTCGTCGACGAACATTGCGGCCAGGTCGTTCTCGTGCAGCAACAGCACGTGCACGGGCGACTCGCCGAGCATCTGTACGGCGACAGCGTCGTAGTACTCGGCCGCGTAGGTCAGCATACGGACGTACAAGCGGCCGAAGGCCTCGTAGTCCACTGGATGGCCCTCCGCGAGGGCGTTTTGCAGGGCCTGGTCGAGGTACCAATCGTAGTTGTCTACGGTGACGTAGCCGTTCGTCAGCTGGCGTTGGCGCAGGCCCTCGGCAATCTGTGCGATACGCTTGGGCTCGCGGCCCTCGTCCAGGTATGGGAATCGGAACCAAGGGCGGTAGTTGGGTAGATCGCGGAGGTACTGCTCGGCCTTGTCGATGTCGGCCAAATACTTCGTCACCTCCGTGCGGTAAGCCCATGGATGGGAGTGCGTGTGGTTGGCGATGCGGTGGCCGGCGGTGGCGTAGCGTTCGAGGCGCTCGCGGCCGTCCGGCTCGCGCTCGATGCCGGCGGTGGTGGCGAAGAAGGCAACGGGGCCGGTCTGCGTGCTTGCCAACGCATCGATTAGGACACTCGCCCGCTCTTCACCCGAGAACACGAGCCCGTCAGCGCGGGGGGCGTCGTCGAAGGTCAACGCGATTCGCTTGTCGGCATGTGCGGCATTGGGCAGTTGGGCGAGGGTGCAGATGAGCAGGGCGAGGGTGAGGGGAGAGCGGCTAGGGGGCATGGGTGCTCCAAGGAGGCGGGTCTGCGGATCGAGTATGCGCCGGGTCGCCATTGCCCGCCATCGAGTGGCGCGAAGTACCATGACATCGACTTGGCGCCGCACGGGTGGACCTGCCCGATGAGGCGTAGAGCACATTCAAAGGGGAGACCGAAGATGAAGACATGGTTGTGCGTAGGATGGATGCTGTTGGTGAGCGCGGTGTTTGCGGCTCCCTCGTATGCAGACGATGCGGACGACATCAAGGCTACGCTGGTGGCCATGTGGGCCGCGCTGGAGCGCGGTGACGTCGACGCCTACGCGCAGCACGTGCATCCGGACTACACGCTCTTCGGCGAAGGTGACCTGTACCTGGCCGAGGGTAAGGCAGTCGAGTTGCGTGCAATGGCGGACTGGACCTCGCGCGCTACTCAGGTGCACACGCAGATGCACCACCCCGAGGTCACCGTGCGCGGCGATACGGCTTGGATCACCTACTACTGGACTGACGCGGGCGTGATCGGCGATCAACGGTTTACCAGCCGCGGCAAATCGACTCGCATCTTCGTGCGTGAGCGTGGCAAGTGGCTCTGCATCCACGGCCACTTCACCCAGGTGCCCTAGGCCCACTAGGTTGGCGGGGGATCGTCCGCTCGTCGCAGGGTTACGGTTTGCGAATCAGGATCGAACCAGATCTCTGCGGTACCCGCATCAAGCTGTGCGCGTACTTGGTCGCGCTTGGCCTCGAGCGTTCGCTCGTGCTCGCCGTAGTCCGTACCCTCGCGCAGGATGAAATCGTCGATCACGCCTAGGAGGGCGTCATCCGAAAGCAGTTGCGAATCGATCTTAATCACATTCGCATTTTACCAAGCTCTTGAGGTAGGTGGCACAGTTATCGCGTTTCAAAGGTGATAGGAATCGCAGAGAAAAATAGCGACGCTACTGATCTTCTCCACCTTGCGGCACTATGATCGCACTCCGCAGTTGTTTGTGGGGATCAACGGCGCAACCCCTGGAGAGCTACATGAGCGAGCGAGACGCACAGCGGGATCGTAGAGAAGTCATCAAGTTGCTCGGAACCGGCGCGGCCGCGCTTTCGGTTTTGGGCCTCATCGGGTGCGGCGGGGGCAGCAAGTCTGCTGGTGGTGGCGCCGCGAGCGAGGTCGCCGCAGACGCGGCGCGGGCAGTTGAGCAGGCGGCTGACGATGCTGCCACGATGGCGAACGACGCGGCTACAGCGGCGGAGCAGACTGCCAGCGATGCGGCGGCCGCCATCGAGCAAACTGCCAGCGGTGCGATGGATACGGCAGCGGACGTGGCTGACGATGCGATGGATGCCGCTGCGGACGCTGTCGACACGGTGGCAGACGAGGCTCAATCGGTGATAGACAAGGCCGAAGGTGCCCTGAACGACGCCATGGACGCTGCTGGAGAGCGTGTTGAAGACGCGAAGGATGCGGTCGGCGACATGGTTGACCATAACAAGGTGGACGAGAACAGCCCCCAGGCGAGGAGCCTCGGCTACAAGCACGACGCCACCACGGTTGATGCGGGCGCTTAGCCGCGTTCCGCCGTCGGCCAGCAGTGTACGAACTGCTAGCTCCGCCAGGGTGGCAGCGATCCGTGGGGCGCCTGTCCGATCTTCGCAGGGGGGCGCGTGAAGTCGACGGGGTGGTGCAGCGCCTACGCGGCCAAGGCCTAGGCGGGCCGTGCGGGCGAGGGGGTACGGCGTGTCGGCGTGGTGTCCTAGCGCTCAGCCCGTTTGCTGCGCATCACTGTGGCGCCTGCCGCTAAGGAAGTGCCGCTTTCTCCTCAAAGCCACAGTGCGACGGCGTGAACCCTGGGGGCAGCGCGTCCATCATAGGGCAGCGCCACGGGTGACGAACAGGATTCGACCACCCGGCGCCGTACCGGCAAGGACCGCAGGTGAGGAGAAGACCCCGTGCGATATTCACCGTTGCACGCGCTGATGCCGTTCGCGCTGCTGAGCGCTAGCCTCTGCTACGGGCCGGCGAGTGCTGAAGAGGCCTGTGCTGTCAGCACGGCCGGGTTTCCGGGTGATGGCTTCGTGGCCGATGTTCGCTACGATCGCCTCGATGAGGACCGCCTACGGCTCGCGATCGAGGTCGATGGCGTCGAGGGTCCGCACCGAGCCGAGCTCCTTTTGCACTACGGCGTGCCCGCGTCCTTTTCGGGGGCCGAGGGTGAGTCCGTGGATCGCGCGCCTTCGCTCACCAGCAGTTTGCGCTTGGAAGCGCCGGATGATGGGAAGTGGGTGGCCCAGATGGCCCTTTCCGCAGACTTCCCCCACCTCGCGTTCGTGCTCTCCTTGCACCAGATGACCGACCAGCGCATCCACTGTGCGGAGCGCTTTCTGGCGCGGGTGCTCGCGGGGAGCGTGCCGCCTAGTGGTGCTCGGGGACAGCTCGTGCGTTTTCATCCTCTGCACGCGCACTAGTGAATCTATTAGCTTAAGTGGACAGGTGATTTGCCTGTAGGCGACGCGCGCTCGCTAGTGGTCAGGTTGGTCCCGGGTCATGGCTGACTGAAGCTGTTGCACGGCTTCGATGATCGCTTCCTGCTCCACTTCTTGCACGAAGTGGATGCCCTCCCGGCTGATGATCTCACCGACGATGTTGCCCCCGTCCCATGCCTCGCGCACGTTATCTACTTGGGGGTAGATGAACGCATCGTTGCTGTCGATGCAGTAGCGAGCGCCGTCGCGGAAGCGGCACGTGCTTTCAAGCGGGCATGCAGGGTCGGCGTCGACGTCGCAGCGCAAGGCACCCCACATGCGATCGTCGTGACCCCACAGAAGATACATGGGGCGGTCGCTGAACTGGTTGCGCAGCGCGGCACGACTGCGTGCCAGCAGCGGGGCGCTCAGAAGGAGGTTCTGGGCGAAGACATTGGTTGGTGCCACGATCTCTGGGCTAAGGGGGAGCTCGGTATCGGGGTCGAGAAACGGTCCCCAGTACGCATCTCGCACGGCCATAAACTCCTCGCTTCCCACCTCGCCGTACAATGATCCCAGGCTGATGCCGACATCGCGAGGCATGCGACCGCTGCTCCTCCAGTCCTCCTGATTCACGATGTTGTCCGCAGAGAAGTCCACTCCCAGGTGGCTGACCCCTGGGTTAACGAAACTCATCGGTTGAAGGAAAGTGTTCATGATCAGAAAGGCGCCGTAGCGGTCCGGTGCGCCGGCCGCAGCGCTGATGCCTACAGGGGCGCCCCAGTCTTGCACTACGAGGATCACCTCGCGCAGATCGAGTGCCGTTACGAAGGCGGCAACAACTCCCGCATGATCGCGCGGGCGGTAGGCAAAGTCAGCTAGCGGCGGCTTGTCCGAGAGGCCGAAACCGTACAGGTCCGGCGCGACCACACGGTAGCCCGCATCGTGCAGGCCCTGGGCGATGTCGCGGTAGAGGTACGACCAGGTTGGGTTGCCGTGGAGCATCAGCACCGTGGCGAGCGAGTCGTCAGTCGCTTGCTCGTCGAAGTAGTGAACCGTGCCCTCGCTCAGGGTGATGCACTGGTGCGTGAAGGGATAGCTTACGGGGTCTACCGAGAACGCTGGCGTCCAGTCCGCGGGGCACGGCGCGGCGCGAAGGCCGGGGTTAAGGCCCAAGGCGAGCGCGGCCGTGCACAGGATGCTCATCAATTGGCGCGAGGTCATGTCAGCTCCTAGTCCGTGACGCGGGGCCGTAGCGCATGCTGGTCGATCCCGAGCCAGTATCCGATTCAGGCTAGCGCCATTTCAGCCGAAGGGGGGACGGCGCGCCAGACGCATCGCGACCGCCGGTGCGCCCAGCGGATCCAGCGCGACTTGTGCATTAGGGTTGGTCGAGTGCTTCGCGTAAGGGCCCGAGCCAAGGAGCGAAGGCGCGCCACTGCTCGGTGCTCTGCCTATCGATCGGCCGACGCACCTGCTCGGAGCTGGGCGTTCGGACCGCGCGGGCAGTCTCCCAGTACCGTAGGCACTGGGCCTCGAAGGGCAGCTCGCAAAAATCCAGAAGGCGGCGCACCTGCCCCTCGAGATCTTGCACCACCTCCTCGTGGCGTACGCGTAGCACCCTGCCGGGCAGCGCCTTATCCCAGTGCTCCATCAGGCGCTCGTAGTCGGCGTAGTAGCGGGCGACGTCGCGCAGGGAGTAGGAGAACTCCTGTCCTTCGGCGAACAGCTGCTTGAAGGCGCTGAAGCAGCAGGCCATCGCCTCGCGCCGCGCATCGATGATCTTGGCGTTTGGCAGCATCAGATGGATCAGGCCGATGTGGCGGAAGTTGTTCGGCATCTTATCGACGAACCGCGGGGCGCCGTGCCGATGGATCTGCGTCTGTTCGATGTACTGCTCGCCGAAGCGTGCACAGTCGTGCGCACTCAGGTCGGTGAGGATCGCGGGGTAGGCGCCGGCGACGGCCGATTCGTCGCCTGCGCCCTCGGGACGGGGCCGGCGGCGCAACTGCTGGGAGAGTGTCAGGACGTTCGGGAGCTCCAGGGTGCCGTCCACCTGGCTATGGGATGAGAGGATCTGCTCTAGAAGGGTGGAGCCGGCGCGCGGCAGACCCACCACGAAGATCGGGTCTGCTGCGGGATGACCGTGGTGCGCACGGGCCTCGAAGAACGCCGGTGTGCATACCCTTTGCTGGGCCATGAGCTCGGCGTGCATGCGTTGCGCGTCGTAGCGACTCTGGCGACGCTTGATCTCATTGCCCTCGGCGTAGTGGGCGAAGCTGGCCTCGTAGGCGTTCCTGTCCTCCTGCGCCTTGCCCATGGCGAAGCACAGGTAGACCCGATCCTGGTGAGGAAGGTCGCGCGCAGCTAGCTGAGCCTCCATCTGGGCAAGTTGGGCCGATGTGAATCGATAGGTCTTCAGATTGGCGAGGGAGTACCACGCCTCGCCGTGGCGTGGCTGTGCATCCAGGGCGCGTCCGTAGGCACTCACCGCGTCGTCGTAGCGCCCGCAGGTCTTCAGGGCGTGGCCCTTGGAGGTAAGGGTGACCGGATCATCAGGCAGTTGGGCGAGGATTCGCTCGAACTGCGCCAAGGCCGTTTCGTAGTCACCACGCTGCATGGACTCCACCGCGAAGATGGACTGGAACTGCACGTTCTGCGGATCGCGTTCTAGGAGGGCTCGCGCCTGGGTTTGGGCCTTCTGGAATTGCTGGCGCTTGCGCAGGGCAGTGATGTAGTCGATCTGGGCCGGGATGTGGTCTGGGCGCAAGGCCACGGCGCTTTCCAGGAGGAACTCCGCGTCGTCGAGTACACCCAGCTGCATGGCGATCTGTGCGAGCAGGCGCATCCCCTCAACGTGGCGCGGGGCGCGGCGCAGAAACGAGCGGCAGCGCTCTTCGGCTTGCAGTAAGCGACCCTGGGCGATGAGCTCGTGAACGGCCAACAGAGGCTTTGGTAGCTGCTCGAGCTGCCGCCGTTGCGCCGCCACCTTTCGGGCACGATCGGACTGCTGAGTGGCGAGCAGAAGCCCCTCGAGGGCGCGCCAGCTGGCGAGGAGCGCTGGATTGTGGCGACAGGCAGCAGCGTAGGAGTCGATCGCGGCTTCGTGGCGACCGATCGCTTTCATCAGGTGGCCGCGCTCCTGATGGGCGCGGCCGTTTTGCGGTTCAATCTCGAACAGGCCTGCCAGCGTCTCGTGGGCAGCCTCGTGCTCACCCTGGTAGCGCTGTACCACCGCGAGTAGGTAGAGCGCCTCGACGTCGCGGTCTGCGTCGCTGAGCCTCTCCTCGAGGGCGCTGCGTGCGGGCCCGAGTTGGCCGGACCGCATCAGCGCTTGCACCTGTGCCGTTAGCGACGGCTCAGCGTTCGCCACGGCGTGCGCTCAGGAGGCTTGCTAGAAGCCGAAGCTGACGCGCACGCCGCCGGTGAGGGGGCGTGCGTAGGTGATGCGTTCCCGGTCGTTGATAAAGTTGCGCGCTAGTTCGGCCTGCTCGTTGAAGAGGTTGTCAACGTAGAGCTCAGCCCCCCAGCGATCGGTGGTGACGCCGGCCGTGATGCCGAATAGCACCCAGCTGTCCATCTCGTCGCGGTTGATTGTGATGATGTCGCTGAAGGCCTCGCTGGAGTAGGACATGTTGGGCATGATGTGCGCCGTCCAGCCGTTGTTGGTCTGCCATTCGTAGCGGGCGCGCAGGGTGGCCTGGAACTCCGGGGCGAAGGCCAGCTCGTCGCCCTCGCGCACGTCATTGGTCGGCGTGAGGACCTCGGTGATCTCCGTGTCTAGGAAAGAGAAGCCGCCGCTGATGGTCAGCCCATCCGCCCCAGGCGGCGCCCAGATGAAGTCCCCTTCGATGCCGAAGATCTCCGCGTCTGCCGCGTTGTCGGAGAAGAACAGGTTGGTAATGCTCGGATCGAAGATGGTGGTTTGTAGGTTCTCGATGTCGACTAGGAACGCGCTGCCGTTGAAGCGCAGGGAGCGGTCGAGGAGGTCGAGCTTCCAGCCGATCTCCGTGTTGACCACATCGTCCGTGTCGAGGGCGAAGGGCACGGTGAAGCCGTTCGGGCCGGCCGCGCCCCCCGGGCGGTTGAGCAAGCCCGGGCGGAAGCCTTCGGACCAGGTGCCGTAGAACAACAGATTGTCGTTCGGTGTCCAGGACAGGGTGACCTTGCCGATGACGCCGTCGGTGGTGGCCGCGTCCGGTGCGTTGTTCAGCGCCGCGATCACCTGGGCCGGCGTATTCCCATCGATGTTGTCGAGCGTGTAGGTGATCTGGTTGTCCGGGTTGCAGCTGCCGCGGAAGGTGATCTGGCCGTCGCCGTTGTAGAGGTCGGAGATGTCCGTGCCGAAGCCGTTGATGTCCTCGGCGGCGCCCGAGTTGCAGAAGGAGGCGTTGGCGCTGCCTTCGAAGTCCACCTCGATGTCGTACCAGCGGGCGCCGACGGTGAGGGCGAACTGATCGGAGATGTCGAAGGTCAGCTCGCCGAACACGCCGTACTGCTCGTCCGTACGCTGGATATCGTTGCGGAAGATCACTCCCGCCGGGAAGGGGCCGGCGTCGGAGGTGAAGCCGGTGGGGAAAGGGAAGTTCGGGGCGAAGGCGCCGAAGGGGGCTGCGGCGACCGCGCCCGGGTAGGTGAAGTCGTTGCGCTCTTCGAGTTCCAGATCGCTGTAGAAGGCACCGACTGTGGCGCGGACGCGGCGGTCGACGGGCGTGTTCAGGCGGATCTCGTGGGTCATCACCTTGGTGTTGGTGGCGGAGGTCACGAACAGGTCTGGGGCCTGGCAGGTGCCGGAGGGGGCCGCATCGCCCGGGTAGCTCACGGAGCCGTCGCAGATGTAGTACGGCAGGTACTGGCCAACGAAGAGGTAGTCGGCGTAGTCCACCACCTGGTCCGTGTCGCGATCGGTGAAGGCGCCTGTGTAGAGGAGCTCTAGTTCGCCGACGCGGCCTTCGAGGGTCCAGCTCGTGTTACCGAACTCATCCTCTAGGGTGTCGTCCTGGTAGCGCTGGATCTCGTAGTCGTCATCGAGGGTCGGGTCGGAGAAGAACACCCCTTCGGAGTCGAGCTGCTGCTGCATGTGGCTGACGAGCAGGCTCCAGTTGTCGGTCAGATCCAAGCGGCCGGCGATGCGAGCACCCGCGTAGGTCGTCTCATTGAAGTTGTCCTCCACGCGCGTCGCGTTGTCCGCATCGATGAAGGTCACACCGCTGAGGTCGGCGCCGGCCTGGAAGCCCTCGCGGTTGGCGGAGACGGGCACGCCGTTCGAACGCACGGTGCCGGCCGGGCGGAAGCGTGCGCTCTCGGAGACGTTGCGGGTGCCGGCAACGTTATCGATGTAGCCGCCCTGGTTGTCGACGAAGGCGACACCGCGCAGGGTGAACTTCTCCGTCACCGGCACGTTCAGCATCGCCTCCACGTTGGTGCTGGGCTCGCCGCCAACGGTAAAGCCCGTGCCCAGTCTAACGTTGCCGTAGGTGGCGGTCGGGTCGGGCTTGTTGGTGATCAGGCGCACGGTGCCGGCCTGGGAGCTGGCGCCGAACAGGGTGCCTTGGGGGCCGGAGAGCACCTCCACGCGCGCGATGTCCGCCGCGTAAACGTCGAGATTGCGTCCCGGTTGTGCCAACGGCTGGTCGTCCAGGTAGAAGGCGACGTTGGGTGCCAGGCCCGCGACGCCCGCAGTGGTCAGGTTCGGCGTGGTGGAGGCGAGGCCGCGGATGTAGATCGTGTTCTGGCCGGGGCCGCTGCCGCCGGCAGTCACCCCGGGTAGCTGGATCAGATAGTCCTCGAAGTTCGCCACGCCTAGCTGGTTGAGCGCCTCTTCGCCGAGCGCTTGCACCGCCACCGCCACATCTTGAGTGGTCGAGACGCGCTTGGTGGCGGTCACCACCACTTCCTCGATCTCTGCTGACGCCTGTGGTCCCGCCGAAATGGCAGCTAGCACAGCCGCGCTCAGACAGATTCGCTTATTCATGAGTTGCCTCGTTTCCTCAACTAGATGCGTAGAGCCATAGGGCGCGGGCGCGATGGATGCCTGGGCGAGTCGAATCGATGTCGGCACCGCGTGGCGTAGGTCGGCGTAAGGGGGAGCGTAGGTTTTGGCGCAGTGCTTTGAGCAGGGGCCTGGTCGCCCTCATGCGGCCCCGAGTGGGCGCCTGCCAGGTGATCGTCCGTGTGTAGGGTCGACTGCCAACCGTCCTTCAAGGGCGCCCTTTCCCGTCCCGGGGGGGAGATGTTTAGAGTCGTGAGTATTTCATCCGATAGTCGGAGTTTACACTTTGCGCGAGAAGAATAGAATAATACGCAAAAACATGTAGTTGTTTACGTAAGATAAGGTCATTGTGGCGGGCGGAGTTGGAAAAAGATTTCGGTCCGAAGGAATTTTTCGGTTGCGCATTCAGGCCCAACTGCCCGGCATTCGCCTGTTGATTGGGGCGCGCGGTGCGATGTGTCCGCTCGTTCCCCTCTCCGGAGTGCGGTCGTATAGTGCCCGCATCTCCATACCGCCAGTTCAGGAGCGATTGGCTTGACGGACGAAAACACGGTCTTGATCGCGCTGCGCAAGATCATCAGAGCGATGACCCTGCACTCACGGCGCTTGCGCAAGGGCTCGGGGCTCACGTCCCCGCAGGTGCTGACGCTGCAGACGATCAAGGAGCTGGAGGGTGTGTCGATTTCCCGACTCGCCACCCAGATGAGCCTGAGTCAGGCAACGATGACGACGATCATCGACCGGCTGGAGAAGAATAGCCTCGTGCGGCGCAGGCGCAGCGATGTAGACAAGCGCGTGGTGCACGCCGAACTCACCGATGCCGGGGAGAAGGTGCTCGATGATGCGCCAGCCCTGTTGCAGGAGGAGTTCGTGGAGCGCTTTGCGGCCCTTGAGGACTGGGAGAAGTCGATGATCGTCTCCGCTCTGCAGCGCCTTGCCGTGCTCATGGACGCGGAAGGTATCGATGCCGCACCGATGCTGCACGTGGATACGGACATCGGCTAAGACGGCGCTAGTGGCTCCCTTGCACGTAGGGCTGCGCGCAGCTCGTTGCGCGAGAACGGCTTGTGGATCAGGCGGAAAGTGCAGTCGTCGTCGAGGTGGTCGCTGAAGCCGCTCATGAGGATCGTCGACAGGGACGGGCGATGCTCTTCCAGCCAACGGGCAAGGTCGTAGCCATCGTGCTCGC
Organism: Pseudomonadota bacterium; assembly: GCA_039193195.1. Taxonomy (NCBI): domain Bacteria; kingdom Pseudomonadati; phylum Pseudomonadota; species Pseudomonadota bacterium. Next base: position 103,643 of record JBCCWS010000014.1, on the reverse strand, counting down.
CCGGCATCCTAACGTCCGACAGCACTACGTCGTAGTCGTGCCCCTCGGCCAGATGTGCGATCGCCTCATCTGCTGAACTCAAGCGCCGAACCGAGGCGAACATGCCCTCTAGCACGGCGCACACGGAGCTGGCTACCAGATCGTTGTCCTCCACCACGAGCACCCGTTCGCCCATCCCGGTCAATGAGGACTCAACGCTCACCTCACCTGCTTCGCAGTCCTCGGGCGCACCGGAGGCAGCGGGCAGGGCGAGGCTGATCGTAGTGCCGAAGGTCGGCGCGCTCGCGATGCGCAGATCACCGCCGGTTTGGCGGACGAAGCCGTACACTGAACTTAGCCCGAGGCCCGTGCCCGCGTGCTCAGCCTTAGTGCTGTAGAACGGTTCGCAGGCCCGCTCTAGGGTGGAGGTGTCCATCCCCGTACCCGTGTCGGACACGCGAATGATTACGTATTGCCCGGGCGCCAGGGAAGACCATTCCTCGGTGCTGCCCTCGCTGCACGCCTGTTGGCTGACCGTGACCCGCACCAAGCCGCCGGCGGGCATCGCGTCCGCGGCGTTCGTCAGCAAGTTCAACACCGCGGTGGTGAGCTTGGAGGCATCCAGCATCGCCACCGCCCGTTTGGGCAGATCGAACTCGATCGACACCTCCTCGCCGACCGCTGAGCGGAGCAAGGTTCGACTGTCGCGCAGCAGGGCCACTACGTCCACGGGTCTTGGCACCAGTTCCTGCTGGCGAGCGTAGGCCAGCAGCTGATGCGTCATGGCGCGCGCGTAGCCTACGGACTGATTGGACACGCGCAGCATGTCGCGTGCGCCTGGGTCGGTGAGCTGGCGATCAAGCGTTTCGTTGGCTGAGTAGATCACCTGCAGCAGGTTGTTGAAGTCATGGGCCACGTTGCCTGCGATCTGACCGATCTGCTCTGTGTGCTTTTTGTCGTTCAGAGCGCGTTCCATCTCCGCTTGTTCGCGCAGCTGCTGTTTCAGCTGCACGGCTTGCTCTTCCACCGCAACGCTCAGTGCACGATTGCGCCGTTGCTCCCCCTCCAAAAGCCTGCGCTGAAACTCGCGACGATTGACGCTGTAGAGCGCCGCGAGCACACCGATACAACTGAGCAGCATGAGGGCGATCACCAGGTTGCGATGATCGCGCAGGGCGGCCTGACGGGTTTCTAGCTCGCGTGCACGCGCCTCGGCAGCGCCAGCCTCGGCGGCCAGCAGCGCTTCCGCTTCGTGCATATGGGCGATCTGCGACTGCTGGCGTTGGGCCTCCAGGCGTGCGTCGTAGTATCGCGTGTAGTCAAGGGAGTCGATCTGACGATCGTCTTCTAGCGCCTGCAGCAGCTTCTGCAGTTCCGTCGCAGACCGCTCGAGCCCCGCCCGACGGATCTGTGCCTCCAGGCGCAGGCTGGACACGGTGCTGCTGCGGGCGGGGGAGAGCTGCGCGGCCTTCGAGATGTTATCGAGAACCGCTTCGGCCTGCGCGGGTTGTCCCATGGCGAGGAGCGTGCGGGCGAGGGAGATACGGGCTTCCGGCAGCTCCCACGGCACCTTCTGCAGGAGCTCTATCGCGCGGCGACCGGCCGCTTGCGCCGCGTCTAGGCGGCCGAGCTCGCGTTCCGCGTCGCCGAGGTACTCGTAGGCGTTGCCGATGATCGAGGCGTTGCCAGGTGCGTCGCTGCTCACGAATTCCCTTAGGCCCTCGGCAGCTCCTTCTGGATCTCCGAAGATGCGCCGAAGCTCGAGCTCATGTAGATGAAGGGAGCCTATTAGGGAGATGTCGTTTGGCCGTTGGCGCAGGTGGCTTAGACGATCGAGCCACTCTTGGGCATCGTCGTACAAGCCACGTTGGATCAGGATCACAAGCAGGTTGTTGCCGAGGGCGAGAGCCACGCGGTCATCGCCCTGGGCCTCGGCCATGGGTATCAGTTCGCGTAACACTTCTGAGGCCGCCAGGATACGACCAGCCTCGAACAGAGCGTTTGCGTAGTTGGAGCGCGCGCGCAGCTCAACGCCGGGGTCCACCGTGTCGGGCAAGTTCTCGAAGATCGATTCATACTCGCCAACCGACCGCTCCGTCTGTCCCGCCGCGAGCAGCATGGCCGCGCGCATGGAGCGCAGATTAATGTGCTGGTCAGGCGCTTGGTTTGCAGGGACGCGCGCGAGCCCTTCGTCGAGTATCGCCATGCCCTCATCGAGGCGGCCCGCCTCGAGGAAGGCGTAGCCGCGCGCGCCGTATGCGTGGGCTAGCAGCTGCAGATCTACCTCAGGGATCGCCTCGAGCGCCTCGAAGACCTCTTCCAGCACCTCCAAACGTTGCGCAACGGCCAGCTGCCCATTGAGGGTTAGATCGATCTGCTCACGCAAGGACTGAGCACCCGCGCAGGGGCTGAGCAGCGCAAACGAGACAAGTGCGAACGTGCTTACCGCTGCCCGGGCGATGGTGCGGCCGAGAGTCCGTCCTCGGACCGCTGGACATCCTGAGAGCATCGAGTTCCCCGTCGACGAGCGATACCCCTAGTCTACGGCAGACGCGCGCCTCGTACGCGTCAGGTGTTATCGAGTTGTGCGCCCATGAAGTCGAGGTCCCGCGCCTCGAAGTTGGTGAGGTACGGGAACATCGCATCGAGGCTCGATTCGCCCATGCCCATCCAACGCGCCAAGGTGGCGGCGCTATGATCTTGCGAGTAGGTCGGAATCATGCGCCCGGCCGCGCCCGCATCCTCTCATCCGCCAGTGTCCAGCGATGGGAGGCTACCGCCGACGATATCCCTGCAAAGGCAGCGCTGAGTACGAAGGCGCGGCTATACTCGGCGCATGAGATGCGCACTACTTTCGGTTCTTACGCTCGGCATCCTAGTGTCGCTGGCCAGCGGCTGCTCCAGCCTAAATCCTCAGTTCGAAGCGCCTTCCGTGCGGGTGCTCGGCGTGCGGCCCCTGTCGTCGCAGGGCAATCAGCTGGTGCCGCGTTTCGAGATCGACCTGCTCGTGGTCAATCCGAACGCGTCATCGCTCTCCATGCGTGGCATGAGCTACCGCCTGTTCCTGAATGATCTCGAGGTGGTGGAGGGCGTGGCAAACAACTTGCCCGAGGTGGAGGGCTACGGCGAAGCGAACATCGTGCTGCCGGCCACCCTGAACGTTGTCGACAGCGTGCGCTTTGTCAGCGGGATGTTGCGAGGCGAGGACACGGATGTCCGCTGGCGCCTGGCCGCGCGGCTGGACGTGAGCGCCCTACTGCCGGCGATTCGGATCGAGGAGGAGGGCGTGCTGGAGCTCGATGCGATGCGCGCTCCTTAGTGGGCCGCTTGGTAAATAAGGTGCTACTCGCCCTTCGGGTCTGCCCAGGGGGCAGCGTTCGCGGCGTTGCATCGCTTGCCAATGGCGATGCCATTGGCTGCGCGACGCGCCTTGCTGACGCTGCCCCTACGCAGACTGAGCGTCACCTTATTTACCAAGCGGCCCACTAGGTCTGCACTCTCCTAGGCCGACGCCGCCTCGGACAGCATCCACATCGCGAGATCATCGTCTTCACCTGCCCTGTCTTTTATGGAGCATCTACCGCGTCCAGTGCATTGATGATTTTGATTGGGCCCCAGGGAGCGGGCATAGGCAGCCAACGCCTAGGGGGTTGAAGATGGGCGCTGTCTCGCCGTCGAGGAGCGCGTGCAAACTGCGCTCGACGGCCCCTTCGCCGCGACGCGGCAGGCACATGTCGTCGTTCGAATATGAGCCGGCGTACAGCACGCGCCCCGTGCGATCTAGCACCACCGCTGCTGGGGCGGCAGGTACTGCCTCGCGTAGGGCGGCGGAGAAGGGCGTGTCGGGCGCGATGGTCACAAAGCGCACCCCGCGATCGGCGAAGGCAGCCTCGATGCGCTGGCGGTGCGGCTTGCCGCGGGCACCACAGCGACAGCTCTCAGCGGCGATATGCAAGACCGTCGCCTCGTAGGAAGCCGGCACCAGCAGGGCCGCTCGCGTGGCGAGGGCGCGGGCGACGGCGTCGCGATCGAACACGAACGCTTGCCGATCTTCCTTCGAGTCGAACGCCCATATCGTCCCAGAGCCCGGGCCCACCTCCCACAGCAGCGCGCTCGCGACCAGGAGCCAGCCCAGGGCCAGAATCCAGGCGAGGGGCTGGGTGCTTCGCGCAGGAGGCGTAGCCAGCGGGTCGAGCAGTGTGTCGGGGTTGGCGGCCATAGGGGGCAAACTCGTACCGGGTCCTTTGCGATTAACGGCGTTGCTGGCACCCGCCTTGAGACGAAATCACGCGTTTGTGGACCGGTCGATACCCGGCGTCCGACGCTTAGGTTTGTTGCTGCGCTAATTGGCAACTACTCGAAATAAGGAGCATGACGAGGCGGGCACTGACCTGCCTCCCGCCCGCCTTCGGCATCAGTGGGACCATCGCGCCGTGGCGTCGCGGGTACCGCAGGCGGGTGCCGACTCAGGGCCAAGGGTCCGATGATCTTCGTCAATAGGCAGTCTTCGCGCTGGGAGTAGCGCTCGAGCTTGGCGTAGCATGTGTCCTGGCGACTCGCCCGACGGACCGGCGCCGCAATGGAATTCGACTGGGTAGCAATCGCCTTCGGCGATATCGTGTGGATCGCGCTGGCCTTCGCGTGCGGCCTGGCGGCCCGTGCTGTCGGCGTGCCGCCGCTGGTCGGCTTTCTCGCGGCGGGCTTTCTGCTCAAGGCCAACGGCGGTGCCTCCGGCGAAGTGCTGGCGAAGCTGTCGGACCTTGGCATCACCTTGCTGCTGTTTACCGTCGGCTTAAAGCTCAACCTGGGCACGCTCCTGCGTCCCCATGTATGGGGTGTCACCCTCGCCCATACCAGCCTTACGATACTGTTCGGTGCGCTACTGTTCCTCTGGCTTGGCGGCTTCGGCCTCGGCGCATTGGCCGGGTTAAGCTGGCAGCAGACGACCTTGCTGGCCTTCGCCATGAGCTTCTCGAGCACGGTCTTCGTGGTGAAGGTACTGGAGGACAGCGGCGAGGTGACCGCCCTTCATGGGCGCGTGGCGATCGGCATCCTAATCGTCCAAGACGTATTCGCGGTGATGTTTCTAGCCGCGTCCATGGGCAAGTTACCCTCTCCCTGGGCCGCTGCGCTGCTGCTGCTGGTTCCCCTGCGTTCGGTGCTGCACGCCCTGCTCGAGCGCGCCGGTCATGGCGAGTTGCTCGTGCTCTACGGGTTGCTGCTCGCGCTCGGTGGCGCCGAGGTGTTCGAATGGGCGGGGTTGAAGGGCGATCTTGGCGCGCTCATCCTCGGCGTGCTTATCGGCACCCATGCCAAGGCGGATGAGGTAGGCAAGACCCTGTTCGGCTTCAAGGACCTGTTCTTGCTGGGCTTCTTTCTGTCGATCGGTCTGAACACTGAGTGGGCCGTGGATACGCTGCTGCTGGGGGCAGCGTTGACGCCGCTGATCTTGCTGAAAGGGGGCTTGTTCTTCGCCCTGATGCTAGCGTTCCGCCTGCGCGCACGCACGGCGCTGATCGCCTCGGCAAACCTGACCAACTTCAGCGAGTTTGGGCTCATCGTCACCGCCATCGCCGTCGGCAATGGGTGGCTCGCGTCCGACTGGTTGGTCGCCCTAGCGGTCGCTCTGGCCCTCTCGTTCGTGGTCGCCGCGGGCGTCGGTGCGTTTGCCAAGCCGCTCTATGCGAGGCACGCGGGGCACTTCAAGGCCATGCAGCGCAGCTCACGGATTCCGGAGGACGATCGAATCGATCTGTCCGCCTACCGCACGATGGTCATCGGCATGGGCGGCGTTGGGGCGGGGGCCTACGATGCGATGCGTGCCCGTGAAGGCGCTACGGTGATCGGCGTGGACATCGATCCGGTCACCGAAGCGCTTCACCGTCGTGCCGGGCGCGAGGTCATCACCGGGGATCCGAGCGATACGGACTTCTGGGAGCGACTCGTGCTGCCGTCGGTGCCCCTTAGAATCATGGTCGCCTTGCCCAACCGCGCAGCGACCGTGGCTGTGATCGAGCGCATGCGTGCGGACGCCTTCACCGGAGAGATCGCCGCCACCGCCAAGTTCGAGGATGAGGTGGATGCGATCGCCGAGGCGGGCGCATCGATGGTCTTCAACCTGTCGACGGAGGCGGGCGCGGGGTTTGCAGCGCTGGTGGAGACTGAGGAAGAGATGGCGCAATAGTGCGCAGGGAGGACCGTTAAGGTGAAGCGAGCCCCGGATGTGCTAGTTCCCGTCTTGTCGGTGGCGACGCTCGCGCTGCTGATCATGGCGACAGCCTTACAATGGCATTGGGTATGGGGCTTGCTCTTCGCCTACTGGATGGTGTCGGGGCTGTTGCGCGCTGAGAGCTACCTGCTGACGCCCATTCGGCGCACCGTACAGCCGGTCTTGTTCTGGGCAGCAACGCTGACCTGGGGCGGCTTGTCGCTTTGGTTTTTGGCGGACATCTTTGTGTGATCGGCCGACGCGCGCTTCGTGTGTATCGGCCTGGTCGGCGGCACACTTGCGTGAGGCCGCTCAAATGAGTCATCGTTGTATCATCCGAGTCTAATTGTATTCCACCTGACGCCCACTAGCCGACATGCCTGCCCGCACCCGTACCGCCATCATCGAGGCCGCCATCTCAGTCTTCGCCGCCAACCCTGGCGCCAGCCTGGGTGATGTTGCTAAGGCAGCCCAGGTCGGCAGGGCAACCCTGCACCGCCACTTCAGCTGCCGAGATGCCCTGCTCCGAGAGGTGTCTTTGGACGCCATCCGCGCTTGTGACGAGGCAGTGGCGGACTTGAACGTGGACGAGCTGCGCGGCCACGACCTGCTGCAGGCCGTGCTAGAAGCGGTGATTCCTCTGGGGGATCGCTACTACTATCTGAGTGCGGTCGGCCTTGAGGGTGACCCTGAGGTGGCCGCCGCCTACGCCAACCAGACCGAGCGCTTGCACAGTCTGGTAGTACGCCTGAAGGAGGAAGGCGTCTTCGATCCCCTGGTGCCCGATCGCTGGATCTCGACCGCCTTCGATGCCCTCATCTGGGCGGGGTGGCACGCGGTGGGCACGGGCGATGTGGCCCGGAACGACGCGGCCAGCCGCGTAGCTCGCACCCTCACACAGGGCCTCGCGCCCACCCAATGAAACACTTTAGATTCTTTTGAGACATCATTGACTCAAGATGTCTCCCAGGCGTATCGTCTGTCCTGAACGCTGCGGCATTCGTACCGTGGCGACGAATTCATCGACACACATGCTGGGGGGCAAACATGATGGGTTACTACCGAACGCGGCGGGGCGCCGGCTTCACTCTGCTCGCGGCACTGCTAACCGCCGCGTCGCTGGCATCGGCGCAAAGCTTTATCAACTTCGAGACGCCGCAGGTCGCGCCGCTGACGATGACACCGAACGGTGAGCGACTGCTGGCAGTAAACACGGCCGACGGTCGCTTGGAGGTCTTCAGCCTTGAGTCCGGCACGCCGGTCCTGGCCGGTGAAGTGCCCGTCGGCATCGACCCTGTCACCGTCCGAACGCGCGGCAACTCCCGAGCATGGGTGGTAAACCACGTTTCCGATTCCATCAGCATCGTCGACCTGAACAGCCTCAGCGTCGTCGCCACCTTGCAGACCGGTGATGAGCCCACGGATCTCGTCTTCGCAGGCGACCCGGTGCGCGCCTACGTGTCCTGTTCGCAAGCGAACCTCGTCCAAGTGTTCGACCCAAGCAACCTGGCGGCGCCCCCGCTTGAGGTGCCGATTAACGGCGAAGATCCCCGTGCGCTCAGCGTGAGCCCGGACGGTAGTGAGGTGTACTTGGCCGTGTTTGAGTCCGGCAACGCGTCCACGATCATCGCCGGCAGCCACACGGCGCTGGCCTTGCCACTGAACGATAACGATGGGCCCTACGGCGGCCAAGAACCCGTGCCGAATGATGGCATGCAGATCAGCCCGGCGATGAATCCCGATAATCCCGCGCCGCCGCGTACTAGCCTGTTGGTGAAGAAGGCCGTGGACGGGCGCTGGATGGACGATAACGACGGTGACTGGACCGAGTTCGTCAGCGGCAGCCTCTCGCGCCGTTCCGAGCGCGTCGAAGGCTGGGACATGCCCGATCGCGACCTCGCCGTCATCGACACGGACACGCTTGAGGTGCGCTACGTGCGCCGTCTCATGAATCACAATATGGCGATGACCGTGAACCCGCAGAGCGGCCTGATCACCGTGGTTGGCACGGACGGCACTAACGAGATTCGCTTCGAGCCAAATCTGAACGGCACTTTCATCCGCGTGCTGCGCGCGCAGGTCGATCCGCAGGCGCTCGAGGCCACCGTCACGGACCTCAATCCGCACCTCGACTACGAGAGCTCCACCGTGGATCAGGCTACGCGTGATCTCTCCGTGGGCGATCCTCGCGGTGCTGCGTGGAATGCGCAGGGAACGCGCCTCTACGTCGTCGGACGCGGCTCCAACAACGTGGTGGTGCTCGACGGTGATGGCGATCGCGTGCTGGCCGAGCCCATTGACGTGGGCGAGGGTCCAACGGGCGTCGTGGTGGACGATGCGCGCGAGCAGCTCTACGTGCTGAACCAGTTCGATGCCAGCGTCTCCACCGTCAACACTACGGCGCTCACGGAGACCGCCCGCACCGCTTTCTTCGACCCCACCCCCGCCGCGATCCGGGCCGGGCGTCGGCATCTGTACAACACGCGCCAGACCTCCGGCTTGGGTCAAGCTGCGTGCGCCTCCTGTCACACCGATGCGCGCATGGACCGCCTCGCGTGGGACCTCGGTGACCCGACGGGCATCATGAAGTCGACGGCCGACGCCAACAAGGGCGCTTGGAACAACGGCCTGCGCTTCGGATTCGATGACCAGTGGCATCCCATGAAGGGACCCATGGTCACCCAGACCCTACAAGATGTGATCGGTAAGGAGCCGCATCACTGGCGCGGTGATCGTGCGGGGATCGAGGTGTTCAACGCCACCTTCGTCAATTTGCAAGGCGACGATGAGGCGCTCAACGCCCAGGAGATGCAAGACCTCGAAGACTTCCTCGCCACCATTCACTTCCCGCCCAACCCGTATCGCGAGTTGGACAACTCCCTGCCGACCAACCTGCCCCTAGACGGTTTCTTCGGTGCCGGTAACCAGCTACCGAAGGGCGAGCCCGTGCCCAATGGCAACGCCCAGCGCGGCCTGGAGAACTTCATCTTGCCGAACCGTGCTGATGCGCCCTTCGCCTGCTCCACCTGTCATACCTTGCCCACTGGACTCGGGCCCAACCTCGAGCTGGACAACGGTGAGCTCGTCGAGATACCCCCGGGACCGAACGGCGAGGCGCACATCGGCTTCGTCTCGATCGACGGTGACTTCCAGCGCACGCTCAAGGTGCCCCATCTGCGAAACCTCTACGAGCGCATCGGCTTCGACACGACGCAGCCAGAGAACAACGCAGGATTCGGCTTCCACCACGATGGCAGCTTCGATTCCCTATCGAAGTTCTTCCGCCTCGGGTTCCCGGGCATCGCGGATGCTCAGGACCTTGCCGACATGATCGCCTTTATGCTGGCCTTCAGCGGTTCCGAGCTGCCGGCGGCCAGCGACAACACGGACGAGCCCATGGGCCCGATGAGCCAAGACAGCCATGCAGCGGTCGGCCAGCAGCTCACGATTGCACGCGTTGGGCAGCTCGGGGCTGGCGGCCGCCAACGACTCGTGCTGCTCTTGCGCCTGGCGCGTGAAGGAGCTGTGGAACTCACCGCAAAGGGCTTGTTTGAGGATGAGCTGCGGGGCTATCTCTTCGACGGTGCGGGCCGTTTCCAGGCGGATCGCGAGGGCGAAGTGCTCACGCTCGGCGAGTTGCTCTCTCGCGCCAGCCCGACCACGCCGCTAACCCTGACCGTGGTCGCCAACGGCACCGGTACCCGCATCGGTATCGATCGGGATGAAGACGGGGTATACGACGGCGACGATACGCCGGCTCAAGCCCTCTAGGGCTTGCTTGAACCGCAGGCCCAGGGCATTTTCCCTGGGCCGCCTTCCCCCGTGCGCTGTCTCCGACAGGAGCCCCTTCTGCTGCGCGCCGACGGCCGATCGTCAGTGGCTTGTAAGTCCACTAAATTGCCTATTTTTCTGTAAGGCACATGTGCTTCCGGGCGACGACACCTGCCGGTGGGAGTGGTGGATGCCGGGGACAGGCGGGGTGATGGCTTCGCCTTGCGGCGCTGTGGTCCGTGGCCTATGGGGCTGCTTGGAATCGCAACCGCTCCGAGCGCACCACCGTGCCGAGTTCACGAAAGCCGAGGCCGTCCACCAGGCGAGTGTTGTGCGTCGCGCGAATTCCCTCGAAGGCTTTGGCGATATCCGGATATCCCTGATCGGCGAAGTACTCGACGGCGACCACGAGATCCCACGTGTCCTCCTGCCCATCCGCGGCCGCGTTCTCACCTAGCCGGTAAGCCTTGAAGAGGCCCTGTGATACCGCCACGTGATCCATGGCGAACCAGTTCTGCTCCACGAACTGGCGCAAGGCCGCGCGCTTGCCAGGTGCCGCCTTGAGGTAAGTGTAGGTCCAGGTGGTGTCGGCATCATGGGGGGTGGGCTGCGCGCTACGGCTCGGCGCGGCGACGGTAAGGGCGCACAAAACAAGTATCGGCAGCGAAAGTGTCAGGCGCATCGAGATCTCCTTTGCCGGCAGTGAGAGGGGACAGGGTATCCTGATCCCTTCATTCCGCACGCAAAGGAGCGCTCAGTGAGCATGCAAGACATCGCCCAACGGGGCCTCTACCTTCTTGGGTGCGGCAAGATGGGCTTGGCCATGCTATCTGGCTGGTTGGAGGGCGGACTGCCCGCCACGGCAGTGTGGGTAACGGATCCTCACCCGTCGCCTTGGCTGGACAGCCTGGTCAAGCAAGGCCTGCACCTCAATGACCGCATCCCGCCGTCGCCCGCCGTGGCCTTGCTAGCTGTCAAGCCGCAGATGATGGACGAGGCGCTTCCCGGATTGGCCTCTCTCGGCGGCGGTGACACGCTGATGCTCTCGGTGGCAGCGGGCACACCGCTCGCTCGCTTTGAGCTAGGGCTCGGTGCGGGCACGCCTATCGTGCGTGCCATGCCGAATACGCCGGCGGCGATCGGCAAGGGCATCACCGCCATTATCGGCAATGGCGCTGCGGGTGAGCATCACCTCGCCCTGGCCCAGTCCTTGCTGTCGGCAATCGGCGAGGTGATTCGTCTGGAGGCGGAGGAGCAGATGGACGCGGTGACGGCCCTGTCCGGGTCCGGTCCTGCCTATGTTTTCCATATGGTGGAGGCGATGGCTGCCGCTGGCGAGGCGCAAGGTCTATCGTCAGCGCTCGCCATGCAACTCGCGCGAGCCACCGTGTCCGGTGCCGGCGCTCTGCTCGAGCACTCGGAGGAGACGGCTTCGCAGCTTCGCATCAACGTGACCAGTCCCAAGGGCACTACCGAAGCAGGGCTCAAGGTGCTCATGGATGGGGCAACCGGTCTACCGCCGCTCGTGCGCGCGACCGTGGCGGCGGCAGCACAGCGCAGTCGGGAGTTAGGCCGTTAGGCAACGGCTGACGGGGCGGGGGCCGCGGGGCGCAGCGCCGGAGGCGCCCTGCGCCAACTCTCCGATACGTGACGCCTTCACTGGCGTGTGCCAGGAACGATAGTCGCCCGTGCCTTCAGCCCGCTGGGGAAATGTGCTTTATTGCCAGCTCCTCGCCCGCGTACTCTCTTTCTACCTAAGGCATGGATTCTCATGACACGTAAGTTGCTTCGCTCGGTGACCCTGGCCGCCCTTATTTCGCTCTACGCTGAGGCATTCGCGGCGGAGCCACCGATTCTGCAGCCGGGCGCCCCCGGCGACGCTACCCAGAATCTGACGCCGGATGCCGCCGTCGCCATCGCCAACTCCTCCTATTCCACGGCCGACGTGCGCTTCATGCAGGACATGATCCCGCACCACCACCAGGCCCTGGTGATGTCGCGTCTAGCGCCCGAGCGCACCAACAACCCAGACATCCTCGATCTTGCCGGTCGCATCGACGGCTCCCAGGCCGATGAGATCGCCTTCATGCAGTCCTGGCTCGCCGAGCGTGGCGAAGACGCTCCGGACCCGAGCGCCCACGCCGCCATGCACACGCACCACGACATGGCCGGCATGGCCTCGCCTGAGCAGATGGCGGAGTTGGCCGCATCGAAGGCGACGGCCTTCGATCGCCTGTTCCTACAGCTGATGATTCCCCACCACGACGGCGCCGTGAAGATGGTTGAGGAGCTGTTGGAGCAGCCAGGTGCTGCCTACGATCCCGTGCTCTACGAGTACACCTCGGACATCACGAACGACCAGAGCGTCGAGATCGAGCGCATGAACGCCCTGCTCATCGGGTTGTCGGACGACCCGCGGGCCGGCCTATCGGCCGGATTGACCGATGCGGGCGAAGCGATCTTCAATCTCGAGATGGTGGCTTCGCTACGTAAGCCTGTCGGCTTCCTTGACCCTGCAAATCCCGCTGGCCGGGGGTCAGAGAAGCCGGAGGACGAAGAGGAGACCAAAGGCGGTGCAGCTGAAGCTGGCGATCAAGCCACGGAGGAAGAAGAGGAGGTCGGCAAGCCAGTGGAGAAAGCGGCTAAAGATCGTCGCTACCCCATGCTCAGCTTCTCCAACACGGACATGGCTTTCCGCGAGGATGTGCTCGTCGCCGGCAGCTACCACGGGTTCAATGTCTATCGGATCGGTGAGGGCGGTGTGCCCGGGCTCCTGTCCTCGATCGTCTGCCCCGGCGGTCAGGGCGATGTGTCCATCGTGGGCGATTTGCTGATCATGTCCGTCGAGCAAACGCGCGGGCGCCTCGACTGCGGCCTTCAGGGCGTCGGCACGGAGCCAAGCGATGAGCGCTTTCGAGGCCTTCGCATCTTCGACATCTCCGACCTCACCCGTCCCGTGCAAGTGGGCGCGGTGCAAACCTGCCGCGGCTCACACACCCATTCGGTGGTCACGGGTCCCGAACCGGACGGCAAGATCATCGTTTACAACTCGGGCACCTCCTCCGTGCGTGAGGAAGACGAGCTGGAAGGCTGCGTCGATGACATTCCCGGCGATGACCGCACGGCCCTGTTCCGCATCGACGTGATCGAGATTCCCGTGGCAGATCCGTCCGCGTCGCGCATCGTCGCCAGCCCCACGGTCTTCGCTGATCCAGAAACGGGCGTGCTCGCGGGCCTGTGGCGTGGCGGGGATCACGGCGATGACACGCAGGAGACCCGTCGCACGGACCAATGCCATGACATCACCGTCTTCCCCGCCAAGCGGCTCGCGGCGGGTGCCTGTTCCGGTAACGGCATCCTGTTCGACATTAGCGATCCGATCAATCCAAAGCGCCTCGACGTGGTCACCGATGAAGGCTTCGCCTACTGGCACTCCGCCACCTTCAACAACGACGGCACCAAGGTGCTGTTCACGGACGAGTGGGGCGGCGGCTCTCGCCCGCGCTGCCGCGCCTGGGATCCCCTGGACTGGGGCGCCGACGCTATCTACGACATCGTCGGCGGCAAGCTCGAGTACCGCAGCCACTACAAGATGCCGGCACCGCAGGTGGAGTCGGAGAACTGTGTGGCCCACAACGGCTCCATCGTGCCCGTGCCGGGTCGCGACATCTTCGTGCAGGCCTGGTACCAGGGCGGCATCTCCGTGATCGACTTCACCGACTCGGCAAACCCCGTCGAGATCGCCTACTTTGACCGCGGGCCGATCATCGCCGATGAGTTGGTAACGGGCGGCTTTTGGTCGGTGTACTTCTACGAGGGGTACATCTACGGCACAGAGATCATCCGCGGCCTCGACGTGCTCAAGCTCACGCCTAGTGATTATCTTAGTGAAGCGGAGATCTCCGCGGCCGCCTTGGCACGCCCCGCCTTCGGCCCGCGCCGCCTCTTCAATCCCCAGCAGCAGATGCCCGTAACGTGGCCGCCGGTCCCGGTGGTGGCGCAGGCCTACGTGGAGCAGCTCGAGCCCACCGGGGTGTTGCCCGGCGATGTGACGGACTTGTTGATCAAGGCCGAGGCGGCGCTGGCGAGTGGGGGGAACCCAGCGCTTGCGAGTGAGCTGAGTGATCTCGTGAGCCGCTTTCCGGAAGAGGATGAGCTGACCGGCCTAGATGCCGAGCGCCTGGCGAGCCTGTCGCGTACCTTGGGCGAGTTGGCCGCGCTGCTAGCGCAGCGGTCGGCCGCTATCGGCACCGACTAGGTCAGCTTGTGAGCACCTGTTGTTCGGCATAGAGACGACAGCAAGGCGGCCGTCGCCGCGAGTGTGCTGCTCGCACTACCTCTGCCCCTGCTTGCTAACGACGTCAGCGCAGTCTACTCGCAGGGAAAGCTAACTCTGCTAGGCGATGGTGACAGCAATGCGCTCGTGTTCGTGGAGATACAGCCCGCAGGGACTTCATCTTCGGCTTCGCAGTCACGAGCATCAACGGACGTTCCGCGCTGATACCGCCGGGGCCGGTAAGAGTGCTGCGGGCCGATATGGGTGAGAGGGCCGACTAGCTTAGACTGGTCCCGCAGGCTCTGAACTTGATCATGGTCGAGATGGGGCCGGGCGATGATCTGTTCGTGCTCTCCGACGATTCCCAGGGGATCGCTACTAGTTTGCTCGTCGATACGGGTGCAGGCGACGATAGCGTGTCGATCGGTGGGAGGGTTGGCACCGACCTTGAGATCATCAGCGGTGAAGGCTCCCTCGACGCGACGGTCAGCGATTTCTTCGCTGGGGAAAACGTGCGCATCGTCGGATCATCGGGCAACGACTCCATTACGCTACGCGAGGTGAATGTCTCGCGTTGAGCGTGCTCACCCTCGACGGTGACGATAATGTCACCATGAGCGATGTGTTGGCGTTAGCAACGCTTACGCTCGGCACCGGCGTGGGTGCTGATGCTGTTCGCGTCGAGTTTCTCGCTGCCACGGACGTGCTGCAGGTAAGTGTCGCAGATGGGAACGATGTCGTGGCGATGACCGATATTTTGGGGCTAGGCGACATCAACTTGCGCTTGGGCGCCGGCGAAGACGTGGCCAGCGGAACGCGGGTCGATACCGAGGGCGCAGTGCTCTTCGACGGCGGGCAGGGGGTCGACACGCTCACCTATAACGGCATCAGCGGCGAAGCGGGAACACAGATCGTGTCCTTCGAAGTGGTGCCGCCATGAGCGTGAAGTGGCCTGCTATTGGCCTCGCACTCGTGTTGGAGCCGGGCGCTCAGTCAGCGCATCCGGTCGCGTCGACCGACGCCAGCCAGTCGGGCGTAAACGACGAGGCGCATGCCGCGGGGGGCGTCTCTCCCAGCTGCGCTTCCAGGCCGCAGGTCTCGGCCAGCAAGCGGTTCGCCCGCTCGTAGGCGCAGGGGACGTAGTCGTACCAGCGCAGGCTTGCCAGCTGGCTCACGGCGGCGCTACCGTCGAGGCTGTCCGTATGCCAGGCGAGCACCGTGTCCCGCGCACCGTCGAAGGTGTCTCCATAGCGGGCCAAGGGAGCCTCCAGCACGTCGATCAGCGGCTGGGCGCGGGTGATCGACCGCCCTAGGCGCAGGGCCATGCGCACGCGCACCTGCTCCAGGTAGCGTCGGGCCGCGAGGTCCGCGGGCAACCCATCGGCCACGCCGGCGAGGGTCGCCAGGTGGCCGGGAATGGCATTGGCCTGGCTGCGATCTAAGGATCCCGACAGGTTGTACCAAAACAGCAGGGGCTCGCGGGCGTCGTACACGGCGCGATCGCGCGGGTTGAGGGCGATGTCCGGATTCACCTCATCGAACACGGCGGCGGCCAGGTTCAGCTGCTTCGCCATCATCAGGATCGACGCCTGACGTATCCGTAAGGTGTTGTTCACCACCTGCGCCTGGGGGTGATCGGCGATGAAGCGATCGATGCGTTCAACGCTCGCCAGCCAGGCGTCGTCGCCGTCGCTGCCCTCCGGGAGCAAGGTGGCGTCCGTGCTCACCGCGTCGATCGCGTCGCGGTCCGCGTTGGCCACCAGCGTATCCAACGAGGCGTTCGAGCTCTCGACGAGGCTGAGGACGGAGGCGTTCGAGCTCTCGACGATGGCCTCCACCTGCTCGGTGGTCACGCAGCCGCTGAGGCTGCCGGCGAGGATGCAGGCGCCGGCGAGGCACACGAGATGGGCGTTTTCCTGAAACATGTCGATTCCCTCGCGCGATGCGGCGCACCGCGGCTTGTGTCGCGTGACTACTGGGTCAGTTCTTGAGCGATCTCGCCCACCAGGCGAGCGAATTCCGGATTGTCGAAGGTGTGCACGCCGCCCTGGGCCCAGCGTCGCACCACCTGCGCCACCAGCACGGCAGCCTCGCGCAGCTCCAGGAGGCGGCCAAGCAAGGGTTTGGCCTCGCGCAGGGCGGCCTCTAGGGCCATGTCGAAGCGCTCGAGCAGGGTATCCAAGGGGTCAGCGCCGAGGATCGCCAGGCCATGGGCGGCCACCGCACTCATGAGGGCCTCGATCAGCTCGACCAGGGTCTCACCGCTGAATTGCAGCTCGCCCTCGGCGCCGGTGACCAGTCGGTCGAGCAAGCGCGCGAGCAGCTTGCTCGCAAGGGATTCGCGATCGGCGAACACGGCCACATCCTCGCGAAGGGCAAAGGTGAGTGCGATGAGCAGGCTGCGGGCCTGTTCCCCGGTCAGCTGTCGCGAGGCGAGGGCCTCGGCGAGTCCTCCCGCCAGGGTGGCGACGATGCGCGGATGGCGCGTGTCCAGCAGGCCGGGCGCTTCCTGCACGCCTTCGAGCAGGGCGAGCACACCGGCGCTCGCCAGGTCCGCAAAGGGGGGAATGCGACGCGTATCGACCAACACCTCGGCGAGGATGGCGCGCGCCCCGTCCGCGAGGAGCTGCGGTCGGTGACGGAACAGCTCGGGATCGGCGATCACCACGGCGAGCGCCGCGCGCACCGCGTCCACCACGGTATCGCGGCTGATCAGGTCGCGGTGCTCGGCGAGCAATACCCTTAGGAAGGCGCTCAGCGCCTGGGCGAGGGTACTGTCGTCGTCATCGCCGAAGTTCCATGGCGTCTCGAGTGCGAGCGTCATCAGCTCATCGAGGATGGCGCGCGCTTCGTCCAGGGAGAGGGAGAAGTCTTCCATCGCGCGGCCCAGGGCGCCCGCGGCGGTGGCGATGATCGGGCCGTGGCGACCGTGGGCCAGCAGTTCCGGTCGTGCGGCGAAGGTGACGAGGACGCGCTCCACGGCGGCTCCCGCCAGGGAGCGCAAGCTCGGGCGCGCGAGATCTCGCCCGAGCACCTGTTCGACCACCGCCTCGGCGGCGGCGGCCAGCAGGGCCGGTTGGCCAGCGAAGAGATCCGGTCGGGCGAGCACGCTATCCAGGGCAGCGCCGGCGACCCGACGCAGGCTTGCGCTGTCGAGCAAGCGGGTCTGCGGCAAGCGTAGGGCGTCCAGCAAGGCTTGCAGGGAGGCGTTGACCACATCCGTGTGACGACCGCCGAGCGTGCTGCCCTGTTCGGCCGCCCGCTCCACCGCCACCACGAGCAGGGCGCGGCTGTCTTCGCGGCTGAGCTTACCGTCTTGTAAGGCGTCCGCCAGGCTTGCGGCGAGGCGGCCGATCAGCACGGGATAGTCGGTGCCGAGGAGGTCGGGCTGCTGCGCCATCGTGCCGAGCACGCCATCCACAGCCACTTGCGTGAGCATGTCGCGACCGAGGGTCGGGGCAACGGCGAGCTCGCTAAGGATGTGGGTGAGCGCCTGGGAGATGAAGCGATCTTCGCGCCCGGCGAGCGTGGGATGGGTGGCGAGCGACCCTAGGGTGCTCTGCAGGAGCGACTGCACACCACCGGGGGTGAGCACCTGGGCGAGTCCTGCGTCGGCGGCGATATCGGCGAGCGAGCGCAGGAGTTCGTTGAGCCACGCGGAGCGTTTGCTCTCGTCCTGGAGCAGCACGGGATCGGCGGCCACGGCCCCGATCGCGGTCTCCACTGCAGCGGTGAGGGTGGAGACCTGCAGCACGTCGCGGCCGTCGAGGCCGGCCAGCGTGTCGATGGCCGCCAGCAGGGTGACGCGGGCGGCCGGTCGCGCGTCGCTCAAGAGCACGGCGCCGTTGGCCTGCACGGCATCGAGGGTGCCTTCGAGCAGGCCGCTCCAGTGCGCTTGCAGGAAGCCCTCGAAGCTCGCCTGGGTGCCGATCGTGTCGGCGGCGCTGCGCAGCACGTCGCCAGCGAGTTGCTCAAAGGCGGAGGCATCGTCGTCACTCAGGCGAGCGACGCGACGATCGAGCAGCGAGGCGACCAGTTGCGGGTAACCCTCGCCGCGCACGAGGCCGGTCACGAAGTCTTCGCCCTGCTGGTCACGCACGTTCGCCAGCACGGCGAGCAGGCCCGGTACCCAGCCGCCATCGATCCGCTCACCGAGCAACTCCGTGTGGTCGAGGGCGCCGTTCAGAGTGGCGCGCAGCACGTAGCGCAGGAGCTTGCCGGGGCCACTGGTGGCGTCCAGGCCGCCCTCAGGGTCGGCGAAGCGTGCGAGCGTCGCCTCGATTACCGGCCGCAGGGCGGCATCGTGCAGGAGGACGTCGGCGTTCTCCAGGGCGAGCTCGGCGGCCACCTCGATCACGGCCACGGCGATGCGCCACGGGGTGGATCGCTGCCGTTCGTCCTGTCCGGGCTCGAGGTAGTAAGCGGCGCGCAGGATGTCCGCATCGTCCAGGTTCCAGGCGCTGCGCTGGGCGTGTAGGCGCTGGCGGAAGGAACCGTCGGGATCAGACACGGTCCAGGTGATCGCGTCCGGTAGGTGCGCCTGCATAGCCGCCAGCAGTTCGGGTTCGGTGGCATCGGCGCGGCGAACGAGCGCATCCAGCGCCGCACGCTCATCGCCTAGGGGGTCTGGCTGCGCATTAGCCGTATCGCGCAGGTGCGTGAGGAGTGAGCCGACCATGCTCGGCGCTGACGGCGGTAGCAGTAGGGCGGCGTCGCGCAGAGCGAGGTCTGCGCGCAGGGCGGCGCTCTCTGCGCGCAGGTTGTCCACCCGATCGGTGAGGCGCGCGAGACCGCGAGCGACGGACAGGGCCGCGGCGACAACGTTCATCGAGACAGTCATCTATCGGCTCCCCGCGCGAGCGTCGCGCGTCGCTTTCCCCAGGGCTTCATCGGCGGCTTGACGGGCGATGGCGGCGGCGTCTGCGAGGTCGACGCCAGCGGCCGTGCCAAGCACCAGGTCGGCGGGTCGAGGGGGGGTGGGCGCGGCGGGTTCGCCCCTGGTCTCGGCGCTGGCTTTGGTCCTGTCTGCATCGCTACCCCGCGACCGCACGACGCTGCGCACCTCGAGGGCTCGGTTGACCACGCGCACCCAGAAGGGTGCGCCGAGCCCTGCCATCAGCCCGGCCAAGATCACGCCGAGGAACCACTTCACCATGCCGCCGGCGTCGACTCGCCAGGTGCGGCCGACGACCGTGCGGAACACCTGCCATTGCGAGGATGGGGCATTGGTGGCCGGGTCGACCCTGTTTACCGGCTCGGCGTCGGCCAGCGTGCTCGTCCGCCGAGCCGCGTTGGCGACCACGCGCAGGCAGCGCGGATCGGTCAGGTAGCCATCATCGCAGTAGGGGTAGCGGTTCCAGCCGATGGGAAAGTTGTCGACGAGCTCGCTCGCCACGCGGCGGCTTGCATCACTGGCCCTTGAGAACTCCTGGGCGGCTTCTCCTCGAAGGCCCTCGAGCTCGTCGACCAGCTTGCGTGCGTCCTCGGTGGGCGCGACCTCGCGAAGCGATTGAATGACCGATTGCATTCGTTGAGCGGCGGGCGGCTTTCGGGCCTGCCGAGCTCCGTCCGTGTCGGCCGCCGGGTTTACCGTAGCGTTGGCGAGCAGTGTCTCTTCCTGGTCGAGCACGCTGGCCCGCACGTCCGAATCGGTGAGGTAGCGGTTCAGGAGATCGAAGGCATCGACGTTGACGCCGAAGACCAGGGCGAAGGACGTAGCGACGGTGTACACGCGGCAGCGCCGGGTGAATTCCTCCGTGGCGCCAACGCCGATGGCGCTGTAGCTGTCCGTGAGGTCTTCTACGAAGGCATCCCATCGCCCGGGCCCGATCGTGTGCGCAACGGCCCGGCCAATGGTCGAGTCGGCGAAACGGCGCGCGAACTGTGGCTCGGGTAGGCTCTCCACCGCGTAGCGTGAGGCCAGCCAGCCGCGCCAGGCCCGTTGCAGTCGAAAGAACTGGCGGATTAGCAGGAACCGGCTTCGGGGCACCCCGAGGCAGCGCTGGACTCGGTCGATGCGCCGTGCCCGTAAACCGGTCTGCGCATCTAGGGGTGGGCGCAGTTGGGTGTCGTTTGCCCCGCTGGTGGATGCGGGGCTCACCTCATCTTGCGCCCTCGGTAGCGCCTCGTGGTAGGCCACCGGCAGCATCGTCATCTCGACGATGAACTCGGCCAGAGCGTTCTCTCTCGTGGCGCTGTCCGATCCGCCACCGAGCAGCGGGGCGATCTTGCTCGTGTACAGAGTGACCAGGGACTCGCGGAGTATTGCGGCGCGCCATCGGAAGGCGCGCTGCCAAATGCCTGTGAGCGCGGCAACTGCAGTGGCTAGCCCCAGCATGGTCAGGGCGAAGGCGAGAAACGCCTCGATCAGCGGCAGGAACCCATCCATTGGCGATGTCCTCGAGCGATTGAGCGCGCGTCGCCCTGGCTAGCGCGACGGCTTGAGTCTATCAGTAGCCCCTAGCGCTGATTGAGGTTCTACGACCTCAAGGGTGTTGGGTGAGCGGGACATGCCGACAGATGGGCGGACGGTTAGGTGGGACCCGCCGACGCAAGCGGTAGCGAGTGCGTGTCGTTGCCCTAAGCGCGCCCGATGCGACGAAGCGAGCCGAGCTCACGTCGTTCTTGGTCAAGCGCCAACGCCGACTCGCTAGACTTGAGCTTGGGCGATGGCGGAGGCAGGCGATGAAGGAACTACTAGCAGTGGCGTGTGCGGCGTGGACTGTGGCTGTGGCCACGCAGGCCGGAGCGGCGCAGCCGTCTGAGCCGACCAAAGAGGTCGTGATCGATGGCCTCGCAAGCCCTTGGAGCATAGCCTTCCTGAGCGAGAGCCAAGCGCTGGTGACCGAGAAGCAAGGCGATTTGCTTCGCGTCGACCTCGAAGCTGGGAAGGCGACCCGCGTTCCGGGGGTGCCGGCGGACCGCATCCGCGAGACCGTCGAGGGCACCCCTGGCGACAACAGCGGCTTGTTCGATGTCGTGCTGCACCCGAACTTTGCCGAGAATCGTTGGCTGTACCTCTCCTACGCGGCCCGCAAGGGAGACACGCGAGGTCTCAAGGTCGTGCGAGGCGAGCTGAGCTCTGGGGGACTCACCGACGTGCGCACCATTGCGAAAGTGAGTCCTTACACAGCTAACGAATATCATCACTATGGTGGTGGTTTGGCGTTCGGGGCGGACGGCAAGCTCTACATCACCGCTGGCGAGCGAGTGTTCCGCGAGTCGGACGAGCCGCCAGTGCCGATCGCTCAGGACGTTACCGATCTGCGCGGCAAGGTGCTGCGTCTGAACGACGACGGCAGCGTGCCCGAAGACAACCCCGACTTCGGCGTGGAAGGCGCGCCTGGCCTGTACGCCCTCGGCCTGCGCGCTGCCCAGGGCATCGCCCGTCATCCGCGCACGGGTGCGCTGTGGTTCTCCGAGCACGGCTCGCGCCAGGGCGATGAGATCAATGTACTCGCGCGTGGCGCCAACTACGGGTGGCCCGTGCGCACGGCAGGCACCTACCGCGACCGTGACTACGTGCCCCCAGCGATCAACAGCGATGGACTCACCTTCACCGCTCCTGCCTGGTCATTCGTGCAGACCGTGGCCCCTACTGGCCTCAGCTTTTACTTCGGCCGTGATTTCCCCGAGTGGACGGGCGATCTGTTGGTGCCCGGCTTGTCCCGGGGGAGCCTATGGCGCCTGCATGTCGATGGGACGCGCGTAGTGAGCGCGACCGCGCTGTTTGCTGAGGATCGCGTGCGCGCACGCAAGGTGGCCGTCAGCCCCGGCGGCACGCTCTACTTGCTCACGGATACGGTGTTCACCGTGAGCGACGATGGGGCCCTGCAGTACACGGGTGCGCCAGACGGCCAGCTCATTCGCATTGTGCCAGGGGTTGATTCGCGCTGAGGTCTCGACGCGTTTAGCGCGCAGCCTACGCCCTCTTCAGCGCTACTCCCTACTGTGCCTAGTAGCCCACCCGCGCGAACCCGTCGGCAAGACGGGTGTGATCCGCGGCCCACTAGGGATTAGTTGATGGAGCAACATTATTCAGCCGAATTCCTCGACCTTAACGCCTAAGAGGGTAGGGCCTACTCGGCCCATGGAACGAGATCTCGGGCCGATGATCGCCGGTGGACCCCCGTCGCGGCGCCGACATCACCCTCAACATCAGCGCCGTGATGTTTGACCCGGCGAACAACTTCGAGGAGATCATCAGCGCGGCTCCTGGCCAGGAGGTCACCGCATCACCGGCTTTGCCACCGCTGAGGACACGGCCATGATCGCCCGATTGATCGAAGTCCCCGCGCAGGCCGAGGCCAGCGTGGGTACTACGTCGGACGCCCTCGTCAGGGCGCTGATCGCCAACTAGTGGACCCCACGGGGGTAGCCAAATCAGCTGACCCTCCCGCCGTTTCCGCCCTGCGCCGGCGCCTCGTCAGTGGCGCTGGCGCAGGGGCACGAAAAAAAGTTTCACATGTAACGTCAGGTTTGCGAGGAGGGCTGCGAAGACCAGGGCACATTCACTCTCACCTGAGGAAACGACCATGTGCCTGCTCGACCTGCTCCCCCGTCTCTCACGCCCCTTCGCGGCCGCCTCAATGCTTTGTGCTGCCCTGCTGAGTGGCCTCGTCGCGGGTCCGGTTTACGCCCTCGATGAGAGCGATGAGCTGCAGCTCGGCAACTGGCGGGTGACGGGCGCCACCCCCATCGACGGGCAGACCGTGGAACTCTCCCTCACCGCCTCGCTCACCAACGTGGGCTCGGGCGAGTGGACTAACGCCGTCGCCACCAGCGACTTCATCCCTGGCTACGCCGAGGTGATCGACAACCGCCTCGACTTCGGCCCCATCCCGCCCTTCGCCACCACGCCGGCCAACGACGACATCGTCGTCCAGCTGCCGCGCGGCGCCATCGGCGCCCTGGTGCAGCAGCTGCGCGCCGGCACCGTGCCCTTCAATGTGAACGGCTACGACACGCTCGAGTTCTCCGTGCCCGTCGCCTTCGTCGACCGCGACACGGATTTGGTGTTCCTCCTCGGCGAGCCGGTCGGCGACAACTTCGTGTTGGAGTTCACCGCCTCGACGCCGCTCCTGGAGAGCCTCGCGCCCGGCATGGTGTTCATGGAGGACATCACCCCGGGCGGCTACCACGTGGTGGAGATTCCCTCCTCGTTGCTGCCCGGCGAGGTGGTGGACGTGCGCGAGTCGGGCAACAGCACCCTGGTGGAGCTGGCGCCAGTGAACCTGTTCGACGTGTTGGGTAGCGGCACGATCAACGCGGGCGTCGACTTCACCCCCGGTATCGAGAGCACGATCGGCAAGGATACCTACCTCACGCTCATGAACGGCTGCGTGGACGAGACCCACGAGCCGGACGACGGCGGTCTGGAGGAGCCCGTCGCGTGCACCTACGCGGCCCTGCCGATTCGCTTCAACGACGTGGACTTCGGCGCCGGCGTTACCGTGAGCGGTGAGATCCTCCTGCGCGCCAGCGGCATCAACCTCGAAGTGCGCCTGCGCGACGGTGAGCTGCACCGCATCGCCACCCGCATGACCTTCGGCTACGTGATCAACGCCCAGGTGAAGGCCACCGGCGATGCGGCCATCGCCGCTCAAGAGCAGCGCCTGTGGGGCCTCACCCTGCCGGCCTACACCGTGCTCCTTGGTGGTTTCCCGATCACCATTGCGCCGGACCTCGACCTCTACCTCGGCGCCGAAGCCAACCTCACGGCCGGCACCGTGTTCTCCGTCTCCCAGGCCACCGAAGTGGGCGTGGAGATCGGCTGGAACGACGGCCAGTACTTCGCCGAGCCCATCGCCGAGGCCGAGCCCATCACCTTCGCCACGCCCACCCTAACCTCCGACACGGGTGCTAATGCCAAGGTGTGGGCGGCGCTCGATGCGGGCCTGACCATCAACGGCGCCGCTGGCCCCTACCTGCGCGCCTCGCTCTTCGGCGATCTGTTCGTCAGCCCCGTGAACGACCCCTGGTGGGTGCTCGGCGGTGGACTGGAGCAGTCCGCTGGCTTCCAGATCTCCCTGCTCGGCATTGACCTGGCGAACTGGGAAGCTCCGATCGATCTGCAGCGCCTAGGGAACCTGACGGGCGTGCGTCCGCCCGTCGACGCGCACACCATGAGCCCGACTGCGCCCACCTCCGGCACTAACGTGCGCTGGGCCCAGGCCCTCACCACCGGTCCCGGCACGGGTGCCGTGGAGAACACTACCGTCGCCCCCTTGGCGGACGGCGCCACGGTGATCGCGGGCAACCGCGCCACCGCCGGCTTCCTCACCAAGGTCTTGGCCTCCGGTGACGTGGCCTGGGAGAAGGAGCTGGACGGCATCGAGCCGGTGCGCGTGGTGGAGCTCGACGACGGCGGCCTAATGGTCGCGGCCAACGGTCAGAACGACTCGTGGCTGATGCGCCACGACGCCGCCGGCAACCGCGAGTGGACCGTGAGCCACGACGTCGCCACGAAGTGCTTTGTCTTCGACATGGCGGTGTTCGAGGACGACCTTGGCCACCCCGCGTACCTCATGGTGGGCCGAGACACGGACGGACCGATCACCAACCGCGACCCGTGCGCCTACCGTCTCGACCACACGGGCAGCGTCGTGTGGGCTAACACCTACGCTAGCTCCGGGGCGGACTGGGTGGAAGCCGTTACCGCCACCAGCGATGGCCACTTCGTCATGGTAGGCAACACGGAGCACGACGTCGGCACCCTGCGCTCGCAGAACGCCCTCGCGATGAAGATCGATCCGCACGGTGCCCTGCTGTGGGCCACCGCCTTCGGCTCCAAGGCATCCTCTGAGTTCGAGAGCGTCACCGAGCTCGAGAACGGCACGCTGATCGCTGTCGGCGGCCTGCTGGGCACGGTGGTCGATCTTTACCCTGCCCTGTGGGTGGTCAACATCGAGCCCCAGTACGGCGGGGCCATCGCCAACGTGATGCTGGCTCAGGACTACGAGTGGGAAGTGTTCATCGACAGCACCTCCGATGCGACCATGCCCGGCTGGGTCCCCACCAGTGGCGGTAACACGCCTCACGACCTGGCCCACTCGGTCACGGCTGTGCCCGGCGGCGTGGTGCTGGCGGGCTCCACGGGCCTTGGCGACGGCACCGCCATGTGGGTGGCGAGCCTGAACCCGAGCCTCGGCGTGAACTGGATGACCACCTACGATGGCAGCCTTGGCGATGAGCTGCACGCGGCCATCTGGATGGACGACGGCCTCGTGGTCGCCGGCCCTTCGCGCTCCTTCGTGCCCCTGGGCACGGGCGGTGACGATGCGCTCTACGTGGCCAAGCTGCCGCGCGAAGGTCTCATCGACTACACCGCTGGCGTGAGCAACGCGACATCGCGCTACCTGCAGCCGCTGGTGTTCCGCACCGCCGGTCTGCCGGACTTCGACGGCGGCGACTTCGCCGACCCGGTAGTGCCCTTCGTGGTCACGCCGGCGGTGCACAGCCTGGGCGCCGCTGTGCCGCAGGCGGTCACGGACGTGGCGTCGACGGTAACGCGTCTCACCGACTGACGGATCGACGTTGGTTGACCCACGTGGCGCGGGCATCCTCAGGGCGCCCGCGCCTTGTCGTTTCGCGCGTTCTGATACCGCTCGGCCCGATTAGGTTAAGAACGCGGTCGCTACCGTGTGCTGGCGCATACGCTGCCTGAGGTCAATCCGGTATGCTCTGGACGCAGGGCCGATGACCCATAAGCGAGAGGATGACGGCGCAAACCCCAGAAGCACTGGAACAAGAGCGGGAAGCCGTACGAGCGGTGGAACTTGCCCTTGAGCGGGACGTGGTCGGTCAGCGGCAGTGGTTGGAGAGTCAACCATTGCCGGATGCCGTACGGCGTCGAGCGTTGGATCTACTAGCGCGCGTGTCAGCCCTCGCGCCGCAGGATGAGCGCCCGCCGCGGATTGCCCACGGCGTGTCGGCGCCTCCTGGCACGCAGATTGGTGACTATACGATCGAAGGCCTATTGGGCCGAGGGGGTATGGGCTCGGTCTACCTGGCCTATCGCCAGCACGAGGCAGTGTTCCAGCGGGTGGCACTCAAGCTGCTGAACCAGAGCTTCTCTCACGCCAATGAGCAGCGCTTCCTAGTCGAGCAGCAGGCCTTGGCGCGTCTGCATCACCCCTACATTGCTGCCTTCGTCGACGTGGGGGTCTCGGCAGATGGCCTCAACTACTTCGCCATGGAGTACGTGGAAGGTGAGGATATCTGCACCTACTGCTATCGGCAGCAGCTTAGCGTGAGCGAACGCATTGAGCTGTGGTTGAAGGTCAGCGACGCCGTGCGTTCCTCCCATCGCAAGCTGATCATCCATCGGGATATCAAGCCGAGCAACGTGCTAGTCACTGAGAACGGCGTGCCCAAGCTGATCGACTTCGGCGTGGCGAAGAACTTGGAGGAGCAGGACTCGGAGTTGACCAGCGCCTTCGGCGCGCAGCTGACGCTGGACTACGCGAGCCCCGAACGCATCAGTCAAGGTGACACGTCCACTGGCGAGGATCAGTATGCGCTGGCGGTGCTGCTCTACGAGTTGGTGGCAGGCATCAGGCCGTTCCAACGTGCCTCCTCAAACATGATGGCGCTGCTGGACAAGGTGATGCAGGAAGAGGCGCCCGCCCTCTCGCAGCGATTCGACGGTGAGGCACCTGCCAGGCGTGCGGCGATCGCCGCCGCCCGCGGCACCACGCAAGCGGGGCTGCGTCGCTTGCTGAACTCCGATCTAAACGCCATCGTCCATCGCGCTCTGGCCAGTGACGACACGCGCCGTTACACATCCATCGACGCGATGACCGCGGATCTGGAACGCTTTCTAAAGGGCGAGCCGGTGAGCGCGCGGCCATCCTCCGTGTCCTACCGCCTGCGCCGCTTCGTGGGGCGCCACAAGGTGGGCGCACTGGCGAGCGCGCTCGTCATCGGCGTGGTCTTCGCCTCGTTCTTGGTCGTGCTCGATCAGGTTCGCCAAGCGCAACAGCAGCTGGCGCGGGCCAACGCCGTGGCCGCTTTTATGAGCGACATCTTCAAGGCGCCGAGCAATCGTTGGAGCAGCACCTTGCGCCTGGGCGTAAACGCCACGATGCGCGAGGCGCTGTTGGCTGCTTCGGTGCACCTCGAAGATAGTCGTGACCTGCCCGTCGCCACCCGCGTGGAGCTGATGGTGGCGCTGAGTGAGTCGCTCAGCATCTGGGCCCTGGGAGAGCAGGCCGTGGCACAGGCCCGCGCCGCCACCGTGCTCGCCGATGCCGAGTTACCGGCGAGTCACCCAATGCGGGAGCTGAGCTACATCAACATGTCGATCGTCTCCAACATCCACGGCAGCCCCGAAGCGTTAGCGGAGGCGCCCAAGTTCGCGCAAGCCTCGATCGACTGGTTGGAGACTTACGATCCCACCAACTACGCGCGCTTAGCGTCCTCCGTAGGCGACCTTGGCTATAACAGATCGAAGTTGGGTGATCACGCCGCTGCCATCGCGTACTACGAGCAAGGTTTCGAGTACTGGGAGGCATCGGGCGGTGCGGACGTGCATCCCTTGCGCGCCCTGGCCTTGGGCTTGCTCGGCTTCTCCGCCCTGCAAGTGAACGACTTGGAGAAGGCGCACGCAGCGCTCGAGGAATCCTACGAAGTGTATGAGGTGCTCGCGGGTACGCCCATCGCCGAGTGGACGATCACCTACCCCTACCTCGCCATGCTCGAGATGGCGCGCGGCGAGTACGGCAAGGCGCAAGAGGTGATCGAGCGCACCCTGTCCGTGAGCGATCGGGATTATTCGGACGGTGTCGGCGAGTACCGCAGCCGCGCGCTCTCCGTGCTGTTCTATCGTCAGCTCGGCATGCACGAGGAGGCGGATGCGCAAGAGGGCGCGCTTGCGCGAGATCCCGCCGCCGCCACCGGCGATCTCCTGTACCAGCTCTGCCTGACCCTGGCGCAGACCGTCCAGCAGCTCAACCTGGGTGCCGCAGAGGATGCCCGAAGCACCCTCAAGGCCCTGGCCGAGCAGCCGATCGACGAAGCACCCTGGTACCTCTACGGCACCTATCTAAGCCTGTACCGTGCCGCCTTTGGCGAGCAAGAAGCGCGGCTCGCTGAGGTGACCGAAACCCTACAGCGTCTGGTCGCCAAGCACACGCTCGAGAACTCATTTCTGGTCGATCGATACGCGCTGAGCATGCCAACGCTGCCGGCGGAGTAGCGAGCAGTCTTTCGCTGGCAGTATCCATCCACCACTTCATCGTGTTCGCCCTAGTGCTGGGACGCCCGAGGCGCAAGGTTCTTTGGCGTTCGTGAGTCATGCGGATCGTCTGTCCTTTGCGAAGTCTCGGGCGGTACCCTATCGTTGGTTCACGCCTGTTCGGACGCACCGCCTGTGTTTACCCTGAATGTCAATGGCGTCGATCACGAAGTCGACGTCGCCGGTGAGATGCCCTTGCTCTGGGTGCTGCGAGAGGAGCTTGGCCTCGTGGGCACAAAGTACGGCTGCGGCGTCGGCTTGTGCGGCGCGTGCAGCGTGCTCCTCGACGGGCAGGCAACGCGTGCTTGCGCAATCCCAATCGCTGGCCTGCGCGGCAAGGTCACCACCATAGAGGGGATCGGCACGCCCGCCGCGCAGCACGCCGTGCAGGCCGCTTGGATCGAGCACCAGGTCGCCCAGTGTGGCTACTGCCAGCCCGGTATGGTGGTGTCCGCCGTTTCCCTGCTCTCGCGCAACCGTGATCCCAGCGACGCCGACATCGACGCGGCCCTCTCGGGCAACCTATGCCGCTGTGGCACCTACGTGCGCATCCGCGAGGCGGTCAAGTCGGCAGCGGCCAAGCTTCGGGAAGCGCACGCATGAACACTACCCGGCGGGTATTCCTGCTCGGCTCGGCGGCGGTGGTCGGCGGTGTCGCGGTTGGCTACCACTGGCGCGATCGCTTACCGCGCCCCCTGCGCCCCCTGTCCCTAGCCCCCGGCGAGACCGCCCTCTCGCCTTACGTCATCATTGACCGCGAGGGGATCACCCTGATCGCGCCGCGAGCGGAGATGGGGCAGGGTATTCACACCACCCTGGCCGCGCTGGTGGCCGAGGAGCTCGACGTCACCCTCGAGCAGGTGCGCGTGGCGCACGGGCAGGCGTCCGAGCACTACTCGAACAACGCGCTTTACGGCGAGCCGCGGATCGCCGGGTGGGCCCACAGCGGCCCAACCCAGGCGACGGGAGCCCAGTCCTCCTCCCGCGATGCCTTCATCAAGATGCGCAAGGCGGGCGCGGCAGCACGGGCGGTGTTGTTGGAAGCGGCGGCGGCGCGTTGGGGAGTGCCTGTGGGTGGCCTCTCCACCGCGGCGGGTGTCGTGCGCGACGGACACGGCAACTCGTCGACCTACGTCGAGCTCGCCCAGGAAGCGGCCGCCTTCACGCCGCCCGCCGATCCGCCTCTCAAAGCGCCGGCTGAGTGGCGACTGCTCGGCACCTCCCTGCCTAGGGTGGACATGGTGTCCAAGTGTACGGGCACCGCGCAGTACGGCATCGACGTGATGCTGCCGGACATGCTTTTCGCCACGGTGAAGCGCAACCCTCACCTAGGCGGGCGCATGCTCGCCTTCGATGCGAGCCGCGCCCAGGGCATGCGCGGTGTTCGTCGCATTATTCCGATGGACAATGGGCTCATCGTCATCGCCAGCAACACCTGGTACGCGATGCAGGCGATCGAGGCGGTCGATTTCGATTGGGCCCCCGCCTCGCATCCGGACTCGACGCAGGGTCACCGCGCGCGCGTGGAAGCGGCCTTCGACGGCGAGCCGTACGCTCGACCACGCGACACTGGGGATGTGGACGGAGCCCTCGCCAGCGCCGAGGGGGACGTGCTCGAGAGCGCTTATCGCGTGCCCTACCTCGCGCACATGACGATGGAGCCGCTAAACGCGACCGCGTTGCTGAGTGATGACCGTCTCGACATCTGGGCGGGCAATCAGTTCCCGACCCTCGCCGTGCAGGTGGGCGCCCATCTCACTGGGCTTCGTGAGAAGGCCGTGAACGTGCACACGCCCTACCTGGGCGGTGGGTTTGGGCGGCGCTTCGAGATGGACGATGTGCAAGCGGCGGTGATCGCGGCGCGCGCCGTCCCCGGTACGCCGGTGCGGGTGACCTACAAGCGGGAGGAGGACATCAGTCACGATACCTACCGCCCGATGGCCTCGGCACGTCTGCGCGCCGCCGTAGTCGACGGCAAGCCTAACGCCATCGATGTGCACCTCTCCGTGCCCTCGCTGTTTACCTCGGGCAACGAGCGCCGTCATCTCATCGCGGGCGATCCATCCAAGGGGGTCGCCGAGCGGGATCAGTCCATGGCGATGGGGGCTAAGGGCGCTCGCTATCGAATTGCGAACCTGCGAGTGACTACCTATCGCCCTGATAAGCTACTGCCCGTGGGGTGGTGGCGCTCCGTTGGCGAATCGCAGAACAGTTTCTTCGTCGAGTCCTTCATGGACGAGATTGCCCAAGCGCTGGGTCGAGATCCGCTCGATATGCGCCTGTCGATGCTGGAACACGCGCCCAGCCGCCAGGTGCTCGAGAGCGTGGCGGAGATGTCGAACTGGGGCAGTCCCCTGCCGCCTGGGCATGCGCGCGGGCTGGCCTTTGCCCCTTCCACCGGGGCGCCTGTCGCCGAGGTGATCGAGATCAGCGTTGAGCAAGATGTCGTGCGCCTGCATAAGGCCTACGCAGCTGTCGAGGTGGGAGTCGCACTCGACAGGCGTAACATCGAGGGCCAGGTGCAGGGTGCGATGTTGTTCGGTCTGAGCGCCGCCATCTTCGGTGAGGTCACGATCGATGGGGGACGGGTGAGCAAGGCGAACTACCACGACTACCCGCTGCTGCGCTTTGCGCAGGCGCCAAAGACGCTCGAGGTGCGCGTGCACGAGAGTGCAGAGCGCCTCTACGGCGTCGGAGAAATCGGCGTGCCGTCCGCCGCGCCAGCCCTCGCCAATGCGATCTTCGCTGCCACTGGACAACGCCTGCGCGAACTGCCCCTCAGCCGCCACTTCCGCTTCGTATAGTCTGCCGGGCCCTGCGTCCGTTGCACGACCCGATATACTCCGCGGCATGGAAATCGCGGAGATACTAGCGGCGCTCCTGCTGCTAATGGTCTTGGTGGGGGCGATCGCCGGTTTCGTCGCGAACGCGCGGATCGGACGCCTGCAGCGAGAGGTCACGTCACTCCGAGCCCACGGGCAATGGCTCGCGCGTGCGGTAGAGTCGATGGGGCGCGAGGAAGCGCCATCCCCGGCGTCACCACCCGCAGCGGCACCAGCGCCGAGCGCTGCGAGTCCCGCGCCCACGGGGCCGACGCCCACGCCGGACCTTCTGCCCACGGCGCCAAAGGCGTCGCCGACTCATGCGGCGTCGGTGCAGGCCCGCCTCGACGCCTTGCGGCAGCGGCAGCGGCAGGCGGACGATGCGGCGGCGGGCGAGGCCGGCAGGCCCATCTTGGACGAGCGCTGGGGCCTGCACCTGCAGCAACACTGGATGACCTGGCTCGGCGGGGCCTGTGTCGCCCTCGCCGGCATCTTCCTCGTGCGCTACTCGATGGACCGCGGTTGGTTGGGCCCGCTCGCGCGGATCGTGGCGGCGCTCGCGACCGGCGGTGCGCTGCTCGGCGTAGCCGAGTATCTACGCCGCCGCCAGGGCGGCGCTCAGCCCGCCCTGGCGGCCCTTGCCGGCGCCGGCTGTATCACCCTCTACGGCGCCCTCCTGGCGGCGATGCGCCTATACGATTTGATCGGTCCCGGTGCGGCCTTTGGCGCGATGGCCCTCGTGGCCCTGGGCACGATGGGCCTGGCCCTGTTGCACGGTCCGGTGCTGGCCGCCTTCGGCATGCTGGGCGCGTACCTGGTGCCGATCTTCGTCTCTACGGGCACGGGCGATGTGCGCATCGTGTTGATCTACGCGCTCATCATTTCAGCCAGTGCCTTGCTCCTGCTGCGCTACGTCTATCGCCCCTGGCTCTGGTGGGGGGCGGTGGCGGGAGCGCTGGGGTGGTGGCTTCTGTCGTTGGGCGCCAGCGGTGCAGACGGCCTGCGCACGGCGTACCTCACTGCCTTCGCCTATTTGGTGGCCGCCGCGCCCACGGGCGACTGGCGATTGCATCGAGACTACCCACAGCCCGAAGGCAGCCACCACCCGCTGAAGGCGCTGCGAAGCCTCGATACGAAGGAGCGCGACGCGGTGCTCACCCACGCCCTCGCCGCGCTCGCCACGGGGCTGTCCATCCTGGCTAACCCGAGCGTTGCGTCGCCTTGGTGGCTCGGGTTGCCTTTCTTCGCCTTCACGCTCTGGCTCGCGCGCCATCGCGACGCCGTGTTCCTGGTCCCTTGGGTCACGCTGCTGGTGATCTTAGGCGCCTGGCTGCTCGCCTTCGTCGACGCTGAGAACGAGGTGTTCACCCTGCGTGCGATCGGGCCCGAATCAGCCAATACGTTCCTTGTCTACCTGGCGCTCTATGCGCTGCTCAGCGTGGGGATGGGGCTGTGGTTGTTCGTTGTGAAGACCTCGCGCACGGCGGCCTGGGCCTCCCTGGCGACCCTCTCCCCGGTGCTCCTCATCACCCTGGCCTACCTGCTGCTCGCCCGGCCCGATGGCAACACCCAATGGGGCGTCCTGACGCTGATGCTCGGGCTGGTCTACCTGGCGAGCGGCTCGTCGGTTGTGCGAAAGCCCCGCGTCGATTCCCTCGCCGTGTGGCTGTTCATCGCCGGACACTTCGCCTTGGGCGTGGCGGCCACCATGATCTTCGATGCCGCCAGTCTCACGCTCGCGATAGCCGCGCAGCTGATCTCCTTGGCCTGGGTAATTCGTCGCTTCGCGCTGCCCGGCCTCGGGTGGCTGTACAAGCTGGTGATCTCGTTTGTGATCGTACGCTTGACCTTCAACCCCTGGTTGGCGAGCTACCCCGTGGATATGCACTGGTCCCTATGGACCTACGGGGGCGCGGCCCTGTGCGCAGCCTTTGCGGCCCATTGGCTGCGTTCCCAACCGGCGCTCGGG
The DNA here is from genome assembly GCA_039193195.1 of Pseudomonadota bacterium. NCBI lineage: Bacteria > Pseudomonadati > Pseudomonadota > Pseudomonadota bacterium. Next base: position 70,382 of record JBCCWS010000014.1, on the reverse strand, counting down.
CGTTGGGCGGAGGGGGCGGCCCTGCACCTTGGCGTGCTCACGGTGTGGAGCGAGATTCGCTACCAGCTCTACGACGGGCTCGTCTACGCCCCGCGCTTCGAACTAACGGAGGCGGCCCTCGCCATGGTGTTCGCTGGGGCGATGGGGCTCGTCTACCACCATCGCGCTAAGCGCAGCGAGACGCTCGCTCGGGTCTTCCGTGCCTACGGGCACGTGCTGGTGGCGGTGGCGCTCGTGCTCTATGCAGTCACCGCGCTGTGCACTGTGCTGGGCGTGCCTTGGGTGTACGAGAGCATCGGCCAGACCCGGGTGATCAATCTGCTGCTGTTGCTGTTCGGGGTGCCCGTCCTGCTGGGGCTCGCCTACCGGCGCTGGTACGCGCCGCCCTGGCGCGAGCCGGCCACCGCCTTTACCGGCGTCTCCGCGCTAGCGTTCGTGACCGTGGAGATCCGTCACCTCTTCACCGGGACCGTGCATCCGTCGCGACCTCAGATCGAAGGTGCCGAGCTGTACACCTACTCGGTGGTGTGGCTAGCAATGGCCCTAGCGCTATTGCTAGGAGGGCGCTGGCGCCTGGGGCCGCAGGCGTATCGCGCTGGCCTGGGGTTGCTAGGTCTGGTGATCGCCAAGGTGTTCCTGATTGACCTGTCCGACCTCGACGGGCTGCTGCGGGTGGCGTCCTTCATGGGCCTCGGTCTGAGCCTGCTGGGGGTCGCTTACCTGCATCAGCGCCTGGGAGAGGGGGTGGCAAGCACGACCAGCTGATGCCACCCAGCAACGCTATTCCTGCGCGATCGCTGCCAGCACCTCCTCGACGGGCTTAGCTCCCAACAGCATGCGCCCGTCCTCTAGATAAAGCGTGGGCGTATTCGATGCGCCGAGGCGTCGTGCCAGGGCGATGTGCTCATCGATGGGATGCTCACAGCTGGCGTCTGCATCCGCGAACTCCTCGCCGTTCATGGCGGCCGTGATCGACGCTTCTGGATCCTTGCTGCAGGCGGCAGCGACAGCTTTGCGGTAAGACCCTGAGCCCTTGCCCGAGCGCGGCAGCATCACGTAGCTCACGTCGATGCCGGCCTCTCGGTAGCTGGCGAGGTCCTGATGCAGGCGCCGGCAGTAGGGGCAGTCGATGTCTGTGACCACCGTCACCCGGTGCTTCGCGGGCGCGGCCGGGTAGCGGTACAGCGACGCCTCGGCGGTGTCTTCTAGGATGTCGCGGCGAGCCACTGCCATGCGCGCCTCCGTGAGATTCTCCCGGTCGGCGACGGAGATCAGCGGGCCGCCCAGGAGGTATCGACCGTCGTTGGAGACGTAGAAGACCTGCGTGCCGAAGGCGACCTCGCTCATGCCGTCGACGGCGGACGGCGTGATCACGGGCGCGGGGTAGTTGGGAAACAGCTCGGCGAGGGCGGCCTCCAGGGCCTGCGGATCGGGGGCTGCGCGGGCCACGCTGGCGAGGGCGCTGAAGGCGAGTAGCAGGGTGAGGAGGTGTTTCATCGTGGGCTCCTGAGCCGTTTGTTGTGGCCTGAGTATCCAGCTAAACCCGTCGCTGTAGCAGCTAAATTCACGCGAAAAGGACCTAAAAAGATCTCAATTCCACGCATTGTGGGGATGGCCTCTCGCCTTCACGCGTCTCGGCTGGACATATGGGACGCGGTCACTACACTGTGCGCCTCGCCCAGGTGCGCCCGCTGCGGCGCGGCCTGATTGGAAGGCGCCGCGTCCCCTCAATCCGCTTCAGGAGCTAAACCGCCGGTGAGCGAGACAAGCCCCCGCGAAGGCTCCGTACTTGGGCGCATCGGCCGCAACGCCGGGTTCCTGGTGAGTGCGAAAGGTGCGGGCGCCGTGTTTGGGCTGTTGTACCTGTCCCTGGCGGCGCGTGCCCTCGGTGCGGCCGATCTCGGCATCGTACTGCTCACCCACAGCGTGGTGGTGACGATCCGCGAGATTGCCTCCTTCCGCTCCTGGCAGGTGCTGATCAACTACGGCGCCACCTACCTGAAGGCCGACGACCTTCCGCGCTTGCGCCACCTGCTGCGCCTGACCAGCGCGCTCGATATGGTGGGCGCGGTGCTCGGAGCTGCGGCCGGCGTGGTGGCCATCCTGCTGTTCGCTGGCGTTCTCGGCATCGAGGCCGAGTACCAGCGCATGGCCCTCATCTACTGCGTCACGTCCCTGATCGCCCTGCGCTGGACGCCGATCGGGCTCTTACGCACCTTCGACCGCTTCGATATTCTCGCTCGCCAAGCGCTGGTGGTGCCGGTGATGCGCACGATCGGCGTGGCCGTGGGTTGGTACTTCGATTGGCCCCTGCTCTACTTCATCGGCGTGTGGCTGGTGAGCGATGCGACCGCGTCCCTCGTGCTGATCGCTCTCGGCTGGCGGGAGCTCAACCGCCGAATGCCCAACCTGAACTGGATGAGCGGTGAACGCCGCAAGGACCACGAGGGCATCTGGCCCTTCATCGCCTGGGCCAACCTGCAGTCGACGGTGGCGGCGATCGCCCTCAATGCGCCGGTAATCTTGAGCGGGGGCCTCGTGTCGTCCTCTGCCGCTGCCTACGTCAAGGTGAGTCAAGAGCTAGCGAATGTATTGGCCAAGCCGGCGCAGCTGCTCGGTGATGTGATCTATCCGGAGGCGGTGAGAATTCGAGCGGACGGCGACGTGGCGCGCCTGCGCGCAATGCTGTTCCGCTTGACGGCCACGGCCGCGGCGATCATCGGCGCCGTCGTGCTCGTGGGGTCCTTGGGTTCGGAGCAGATTCTCGGTGGCTTGTTCGGCGCCGAGTATCGCGAAGCTGCCATGGTGCTCACGATGTTCTTGATCGCCGGTGGCGTGTTGGCGCTCGGGCTGTGTTGTGAGTCTACCCTGTTCGCCCTCAGTCGCCCGCGCGAGGTGTTCCTGTGCCGCGCGGCGGCCACCGCGATCCTGGTGGTGGGTATCGCCACCATGGCAGGCCAGCGAGGCGCGGAAGGCGTGGGCCTGGCGATGCTCGCCTACGCCGTCTCCGCCAGCATACTGCTGTGGAGCGCGGCGCTACGTGCCCTCAGGCAGCAGGAAATCGCCTAGGCCAGCCAGTCCTCGCGCCGGCGATACGGGGTCGGCAGCAGGATGGGATCCAGGCACAGGTCATCGCGCCCAAGTTGGCTCGTGCGAGGAGTGATCGCTGCGCAGTGCGTCGGCACCGTATCGTCCGCGAGCGCCGGAGGGTTAGGACGACCTACAGCGCTCGCTTCGCCGGGAGCCTCAAGCCCCAGCTCCATGGCGATGGACTCCACACGCGCCTCTATCGCCATCGCTGCGCACGCGTAACCCGCCTCTCTAGCGTTCCCTGCGGCGCTCCTCGCCAAGTCCAGAGCCCAGCCCTGGCGCCCCTGCGCCAGGGCTGCTCGGCTGAGCACATCTAGGGCGGCGACCAGCAGGTAGCCGTCGTCCTGGGACTGCGCCAGCTGCATGAGCGTGTTGGCCTGTTCGCGGGCCGCGGCGATATTGCCTTCGGCAAGGGATGCCTCTGCCGCCATCAGCTGGGCTTCCAGGAAGGCCGGGTGCTCTTGGCTGGCGAGGGCGAAGAACTCGCTGGCGGCGCTGAAGCGATCCTGCTCCAGGTGCTCCATGCCGATCGAAAAGGCCTGCAGCGCGGGCAGCATGGGAGTGGCCTCGACGTGCCCCGCGATTGGCGTCGACGCCACAGGGCGGGCGACGAGGCCGAGCCACGCCGCAGCGTTGGCCAGCACCATCAGCGCCAGGCCGGCCGCGTAGGCCAGCCGCGGCCTCACCGTGGGGCCGACCTCCTGGTTGAGCGGGTGCACCCAGGCGTAGCCCAGGTTCGGGTGGGTGCGAATGGCGTCGAGCGGTTTGAGGGCTGCGCGGAGCTCCGAGATCGCCTGAAACAGACTCTGGTCTTGCACGTGGCTGCGCTGCCAGACCCGTTCGATCAGGTCCGCTTTGCTCACCGCTTGCCCCGTGTGCGCGAGCAGCACGCCCATAAGCACGGCGGTTTTCGGGCGTAAGGCAACCAGTTCATCGCCCCTACGCAGTTCGAGGCGCAGCGCGTCGAAGCGCCACTCGGCGAATCGATACTCCCTCACGGCAACTCTCCCCAGGTTGCATGGCTTGCTCCCCGTTTGAGTCATCTGTCGACTCAACGTTCCGTGGACGCGCCAGTGGGGGATCCTGGCGATGCGGTCAACGAAGGCGCAAGCCAACGCTGCACCGCTCGGGCCGCTCAGGCGCGGCGGTCGCTGGCATGCTGTGTGGATCGTCCGTTGGACACACCGTCTCGCAACAGCTGCTCGCACTCCTCGGCGGGCAGGGGGCGGGCGAACAGGAAGCCTTGTCCTTCATCGCAATCCATGCTGGCGAGGAAGTCTCGCTGCTCTTCCAGCTCGATGCCCTCGGCCACCACGCGAAGTTCGAGGCGGCTGGCCATGGCGATGATGGCCGAGCAGATCGCGGCACTGTCCGGGTTCGTGTGCAGATCGTGAACGAAGCTCCGGTCGATCTTCAGCGCATCCAAGGGATAGCGTTGGAGGTAGCTGAGCGACGAATAGCCCGTACCGAAGTCATCCATACTGATCTGAATGCCCGATTCCTTAAGCCGTTGGAACATGGCCTGCACCGTCTCCGCTCTCTGCATCAGGATGCTCTCGGTGATCTCCACTTCCAGTCCCTGGGGCCTGACGCCGTGTTCCCAGATCGAGCGCAACACGGTGTCGGCCACGTCCGTTCGCGAGACCTGCTCCGCCGATACATTCACGGACATGGACACCTCGAGTCCCGCCCGTTGCCAAGCGCCGAGTTGGCGGCAGGCTCGGTCGAGCACCCAGCTTCCGAGGTCGACGATGAGTCCCGTTTCCTCCGCCAGGGGAATGAACTGTCCGGGGCTGATCCAGCCGCGGCTAGCGTGCTGCCAGCGCAGGAGCGCTTCGACGCCCACCACGTTGCCGTCGGCCAGGCGCACCTTCGGCTGATAGTGCAGCTGGAGTTCGTCGCGAGCGATCGCGCCGCGTAACTCCTCCTCGAGCTCCAGGCGATCGAGGGCGCTGTCGTCCATCGTCTTCTCGTAGAAGCGCACGGCGTTTCGCCCGGCGCTCTTGGCCTGGTACATCGCCGTGTCGGCACGGCGCAGGAGGGTCTCCACGTCCTGGCCGTCCTCCGGGTAGGTGGCGATGCCGATGCTCGGTGTCACGACGAACTGTCGGTTCTGATAGGTGAAGGGTTCGGCAAGTGCTTTGCGTACGCGGGTGGCGATGATGCCCGCCTTCTCGCGCACATCGAGCTCGTTCAGCAGCACCACGAACTCATCGCCGCCGAAGCGGGCGAGCTGGCGTGAGCGCTCAGGCTCTGACGGGTCCCTGCCGCTGTCGATTCCCGCCTCCTGATGCACAGCGATGAAGTCCATTGGGCGTAGGCACGCTTCGAGGCGCCGGGCGACCGAGCGCAGCAGCGAGTCACCTACGCTGTGCCCCAGCGTATCGTTGATGCGTTTGAATCGATCGAGATCGATGTAGAGGATGGCGGCGCTTTGACAGGTGCGCTTGCTGTGGCGCATGGCCCGACGAAGCTCTCGCACGAACAGCTGGCGATTGGGCAGCTCCGTGACCGAGTCGAAGTAGGCGAGGCGCCGGATTTGCTGTTCGGACTCATGGCGCTGCGTGATGTCCCTGACGATTAGTAGCACCTGCTGCGCATCCTCGGGCACCAAGCGCGCCTCGAACACGCGATCGCCGCGCGCTGAGCGGTACTCAAATCCCCGTGCCTGACCGTTCTCCAGGGCGTCGGTCAGGTGTTTGCGAGCGGTCCGGTAGGCCGCTTCCGGCAATAGATCTTCGAGGCCGATCGGATCTTGGTCCGGCGCACTGTCAGGGCGCTTGTTGAGGTGCTCGAGAAGCAGGCCACGATGATCGATCAGGTACAGGGCATCGGGCATGGCCGCGAGCACGGTTTGCAGGCGCGAGCGATTGATTGCCAAATCGTTGGCCATGCGGCTGGCCTCGATGCAGTGCTTGACACGCTGCGGTAGCGTGAGCCACTGGATCGGTTTGGTGATGAAGTCACTGCCGCCGGCGGCATACGCGGCGCGCACACGCTCAGCGTCGTCCGTGCTCGTCATGATGATGATCGGAAGGGCCTGGCCCTGCGCTGCGCGTAGCCGCCGACACGCCTCTAATCCGTCGATCTTCGGCATCTGGGCGTCTAGCAAAACCGCGTCGATGGGCTGTTGACGGAACAGGGCCAGTGCCTGATCACCATCTTCGGCAACGACGACGCGAAAGCCACCGCTGCTCAGCACCTCCTCTGCCAGAAGGCGGGTGGTCGGATCATCGTCGGCGACCAGTACGAGAGGCTGCTCTTGCACGCTCATGCGCTGTCCCGCTGATCTCGGGGCAGCAGGAACGCGTTGAGCGACCGCAGCGCCTCGCCATGCTCTCTCGATATCTGTTCGACCATCGCACGCCATTGAGCGTCCGACTCAGCTTCTGCTGGGAGCGCTTCGAGTTGCTCGCACAGGGCGCTGACGCGCTGTGCTCCCACGTTGGCGCTGCTCGAACGTAGGGCGTGGGCAGTGCTGCGGGCCTCGTCGAAGCTATTGGCGTTGATGAGGCGCTCTAGGAGCGCTGGAGAGCTCTCTGCGTACAGCTTCACCACCCGCTCCATGAGCGTGCCCTCGGCGCCGCTTACCGGGAGGGCGCTCAGCGCCGCGAGCACCGAGGTGTCGAGGGTGGCGCGGGCGTCGAGGGCCGGCTGGGGCAGCCCTTCGGTCGTGGGTGTCTTGCGTTGGCGCAGCAGTACCTCACGAAGCTGATTCAGGGTAAAAGGTTTAGATAGGTAATCAGACATACCTGCCGCCGCACACTTCTCGCGATCACCTTCCATGGCGTTGGCGGTGAGGGCGATGATCGGCAGGGGCGTGCGAGACTCGAGCGCCTCGATGTTGCGAAGCGCCTGGGTGGCGCTGAAGCCGTCCATGATCGGCATCTGGCAATCCATCAACACGACATCGACGCTGTCCCAGGACGCCTCCAGCATCTCCACGGCCTCGCGGCCGTTGTTGGCGCATTGGGCAGTGCATCCGATTTGCGCCAGCATGCCCAGAGCGACCGCTTGGTTGACCTCGTTGTCTTCCACCAGCAGCACCCGTGCCCCGATCTCACCGATAGCCCGAGCGTCCTGTCGCGCGCTACTGGCGCGATAGCGGGCGCTTCCCTCGTTGCCCTGCAGCAGGCCCACCAGGCAATCGAGAAGCTGATGTTGGCGCAGCGGCTTGGTGAGCGTGGCTTCGATGCCCACGCGCAGACGGTCCTCGGCGCGCACGTGTCCGGAGATCGAGCTCAGCAGGATCACGGACGGGATATCCCCGCCGGGGACGACGCGAAGCGACTCGGTGATGTCGATGCCGTTTCGGTCCGGCAGCTGCAGGTCCATCAGCACGATGTCGAAGGGATCATCGCTGGCCTTGCGAACCGCGCTGAGCGCGCCTTCGCCGTCGCGGGCGCTGAGCACCTCCATGCCCCAGGCGCTCAGCTGGCGATGCAGGATCTCCCGGTTGCTGGCGTTGTCGTCGACGATCAGCGCCCGCGCGCCCGTGAGGCGATCGCGCTGCAGCTCAGTGCTCTGCGTGGCGCACGCGAGGGGGATGTGGAACCAGAAGGTGGAGCCTCGGCCCACCTGACTTCGACAGCCGATTTCGCCCCCCATCAGTTCCACCAGTTGTCGTGAGATGGTGAGGCCAAGCCCCGTACCACCAAAGCGGCGCGTCACCGTTCCATCTTCCTGGGAGAACGAGTCGAATACCTTGGTCAGGCTCTCGCTGGAGATGCCGATGCCGGTATCGCTCACCTCGATCCGCAGCTGCTCATCGCCTTCGTGCTGAATGGCAAATACGCGAACCACCACTTCACCTTGTTCGGTGAACTTGACGGCGTTACCCACCAGGTTGATCAACACCTGTCGAATGCGCGCCGCATCGCCGACGCGCTGCACCCGCAGGTCCGTAGGGATATCACAGAGCAGTTCCACGCCCTTGCTGTCGGCGCGCTCGCAGAGCAGTTCAGCGACGTCCTCGATGGCCTCGCGCAGGTCGAAGGGGGCATGGTCGAGTTCCATCTTGCCGGCTTCGATCTTCGAGAAGTCGAGGATGTCGTTGATGATGCTGAGCAGCGCTTCGGCCGAGTGGTGGATGCTGTCGGCGTAGCGGCGCTGGCGTGGCTCGAGTTCCGAGGACAGCAGTAGCTCGGTCATGCCGAGAACGCCATTCATGGGGGTGCGAATCTCGTGACTCATGCGGGCAAGGAAATCGCTCTTGGCCGTGCTGGCGGCTTGCGCACGATCGCGTGCAGCGCGCAGTTCCTCCACCAGCGACTCGAGACGGCCGTTGGTATCGGCGAGGCGCTGCGTGCGTTCTACTACCTCCGCTTCTAGGCGTTCGCGGTGGGCGGCGAGCCGCTGATCGCGGAGCTCTAGCTGGCGCAGCATCTCATTGACCGCATGGGCGAGGGCGGCGATTTCATCGTTGCCTTTGACCTGTGCCCTCAGGGAGAAGTCGTTGTCCCGCGAGACGGACTGCGCCATCTGCGAGAGCTGCATGAGCGGTGCGATGAGAGCGGGCGAGAGGACCGAGGCGAGGAACAGCGCGGCCACGGTGCCGGCGGTCAGGGCCAGCGCAATCAACACCGTCGATCGCAGCACGCCCTGGATGATCGGGGCGAGGGTAGAGCGTAGGTAAAGCGTGCCGATGTGTTCTCCGTCGAAGACGACCGGATGTACCAGTTCCACCGCGTGCCAGCTGTAGCGCGTGGTGTTTTCCCCGGGGCTAGGGTCGGCGAGGAGCCTGTGCAACCAGCCCCCAGGATCAGCGATGGCTTCGGAGCGGTTGGCGGACCGAACGTACTCGGCGAGCGCTTTCGTCTCGTTCGTGTACAGGGCAGCGAAGGTGACGCTGGACTGCGCCAGCAAAGAGCTGAGCACCCGTTCAGCCTGCTCGTCGTCCTCGAAGCTCAGAGCGCCGACGCTGTTGCTGGCGATCACCTCCGAAAGGGTGTCTAGGCGGTCGGTGAGTTCGCTGCGTGCCTCCATCGTCTGGCCGACGAGCACCAGTAAGCACGCGCACAGCAAGGCGAGCGAGGCCGCGCTCACGATGAGCACTTGCACCTTGCGCTCAAGCTTCAGCTGGGAGAACAGGGCGATCACAGACGGCTCCCTTGGTCATCGACCAGCTCAGCTAGGGACAGGAGCTGAGAGCTGAAGTCGAGCTCTACCCGTCGCGCCGCTTCCACGTTGATCTGCATACGGATGCGCTTATCTCGATTCAGCAGCTGGACGATGCCGCCGTACTTAGTGAACTCGGGCGAGTCACCGACCGTGAGTACCGGGAGGCCCTTTACTTGGTCGAGTAGATCGCTGGCGCGATTGATGCGACGCTCGGTGATGTAGAGCAGGTCGCAGTGGGGTAGCGGCGAGGCGGGATCGATGAGCGTAAAGCGCAGCGTCTGCTCTCGAATCGATCGGCCCTGCAGGCGCCTTCGTGCTACCTCGAAGGTGTTCCTGTCATCGATGCAAAGGGTGAAACCCGTGTGTCCGCCGTGTGCCTGCGAGGCTGGCCAGGTGACGAACTTGGCCAACCGGTACACCACCGCCAGCTGGATCTCCTCCGCGGAGGCCGTAGCGCCGAGCACATCGCGAGATAAGAGGGCGATGAGCACCATCAGCGGTGCTGCTACGGTGGCGAATGCGCCGCTCGTTTTCGCAAATAGGTGCATAGGGAGCAGCGGAACCGCTGAGGCGCTCGGCTAAAACGCGTGGCGCACATTGATGAACGCCGTTCGTTGAATCGCTGTCGGCACCACATCGCTGAACTCGGATACGGACTCTAGGGTCTGCGATCGCAGCAAGTTTCTCACGCCCAAGGACATCGACCAGTGGTCCCCGTAGCGCCAGCGCAGGTGCAGGTTGGCTTGGGTGAAGGCACTGGTGTTCGTCGCCTCGACCTCTCCCACGTAGCGCCACCACATCGCCAGATCGATGCTGTCCAGCGGCGACCACTCGGTACGCAAGCTAGCCTGCCAAAGGGGGTAGCTACGGGCCAGGACATCGTCGATGGACTCGTCCGCGTAGGACACGGACCCGCGAAGGCGCCAGTTCTCCTGGGCTTGCCAGTCGAGGACCAGCTCACCGCCCGTGACCGTGCCCTGTGCGCCATTGGTGAAGGGGAAGCTGGTGGCAACGCTGTCGGCGAGGGCGAGGCAAGTCGGGTCGGCCGCAAGGGACACGCCTGACGGGAGGCACACGGTCTCCCCGACCATGTCGAGATCGCGCAGCCGGTCGTAATCCATGCGGTACAGCGCGAGATCGTAGGTCAAGCGTGGGGACAGCTGCCCCCGCAAGCCGAGTTCGCTCGCCAGCAGCGTTTCAGAGCGAAATTCCGGGTTGGGTGCGGTGGCGACGCGGAAGGGCACCGGGAAGGGGTTGGTCGGATCGCCCACTGGGGTGGGCGGCAGTACGTCAAGCACGCGCGAGGTCAGGTCACCGAGCGACGGTGTGCGTACCGCCCGCGTCAGCGCGGCCCAGGCCGTGTGGCGCGGGTTGATTTTCCAGGCGAGCCGCGCCGTCGGCATCCACTCCAGATCACGAGGAGAGAGTTCGTTGGACTCTATGCGCGCACCGAGCGTAAGCGTTAGGTTATCTTCAGTCAGGGAGATATCGTCTTGGATGAAGGCGCTGGCCACGGCGTAAGTGCTCGAGGCATCTGAGAACTCGATCACGCCCGAGGCGGCGAGGCGGAAAACGTCCGCTCGCGCTAGGCCACCTGTGACCAACGTGTGGCGACCTAAGCCACGTCTATGCTGGAGCTCGAGGCTGACCATCGTGCGTTGATCAACGTAGTCGACGGTCTCGCGATCGGTGTAGTCGAAGGTGAGCTGAGCGCTGGTGTTGTTCACCCCGCTGCTGCGAGAGAGTCCGACGATGGCGAACAGACCGCCGACCTCGGCGCTGGTCTCCTCCAGTCGCTGCAACGGTGGCGCACTCTGAAAGATGGGCTGGGTCTGTCCGCTGCGCCCCTCGTAGCCCTCGAGCGTGGCCTGCAGTGCCAAGCGGTTCGTCGACCAGTCGGCACGTACGCCGGCGCGCAGCTGCTCCCACTCATCGCCCGTAGGGTCGCCCGCAAGGTCGACATTGCCTTCCCCGTTGCGATACTGCGCAAAGGCGCGGAAGGCGCCGCGGTCGCCTAGCTGCCCACTGAAGCGCCCGGCAGCAAACTGTGCCTGCTGCGGCTCTAGGCCACCGATCAACATTGGCTTGTCGCTGGCGCTAGCCTTTCGCGTGATGATGTTGATGACACCGTTAACTGCGTTGGTCCCCCAGCTGGCAGCGCCCGGGCCTCGAATCACCTCGATGCGCTCGATTTCCTCTATCAAGGTATCCTGCACGTCCCAGAACACACCGGAGAAGAGCGGTGTGTACAGCACGCGTCCATCCATTAGTACAAGCAGTTTGTTGGCGAAGCGTCCGCCGAAGCCGCGGCTGCTGATGGACCATTTGTTGCCGTCGATCTGCAGGACGGCCAGGCCGGGGGCCAGGCGTAGCGCTTCGGGGATGCTGCGGATTCCGTGGCGCTGAAGGTCCGCTTGGGTGATCACGAAGACAGCGGCGCTGACGTCGCTGAGTCGCTCACTCTTGCGCGACACGGAGGTGACCTCCAGATTGACCAGCTCTTCGAGACTGAGGTCGAACAGGTCATCGCCGGCGTGTGCCGTCGAACTCAGCGCCATGGCGAAACCGAGGAGCCCGGCCCGCACCAAGCTGGCTTGGCGTCTGGCGAAGGCGGCGAGCTGCCAGCGACACGAGGTCATGCGGAGGTCGTCCTGGATGGCTGTCATCCAGGGTCATGTCGGCACGGACCTCGTGGGGTTTAGGGGGGGCTGAACACCTCGGGAACTGAGTCACAGTCGAGGATTGGACATAGGGCCGGCGTGGCAAGGGACGCACGCCGGCCGGTGGGGGGGGGCGGCTACTCCTCGTCGCTGGCGTAGTCCTCGAGGGGCGGGCACGCACAGACCAGATTTCGGTCGCCGTACACGTTGTCGACCCGGTTCACGGGTGGCCAGTACTTGTCGATGCGGAAGGCGCCGGCGGGGAAGCAGGCGGTCTCTCGCGAGTAGGGTCGATCCCAGTCGCCCACCAGGTCTTCCACCGTGTGCGGGGCGTTCTTGAGGGCATTGATTTCCCGGTCGACCTCGCCCCGTTCGATGGCCGCGGCCTCCTCTGCGATCGCCAGCATGGCGTCGCAGAAGCGATCGAGCTCCGCCTTCGACTCCGACTCGGTGGGCTCGATCATGAAGGTACCCGCCACGGGCCAACTCATGGTGGGCGGGTGGAAACCGCAGTCGATCAGGCGCTTGGCGATGTCGTCGACGGTCACGCCGGCCTTGTCGTTCAAGGGGCGCGTATCCACGATGCACTCGTGGGCGACTCGCCCATCGCTGCCCGTGTAGAGAATGTCGTAAGCCTTAGAGAGTCGTTGGGCGATATAGTTTGCGTTTAAGATCGCCACGCGGGTGGCCTGGGTGAGGCCGTCGCCGCCCATCAGCAGGCAGTAGATCCACGAGATCGGCAGGATCCCCGGTGAGCCGTAGGGCGCGGCCGAGACGGTCGGGCTGCCCTCGGCGCCGCCGTTGGCCGGGTGATCGGGCAGGTAGGGCACGAGGTGTGCCTTCACGCCGATCGGGCCCATGCCCGGGCCGCCGCCGCCGTGGGGGATGCAGAACGTCTTGTGTAGGTTTAGGTGGCAGACGTCGGCGCCGAAGTCGCCGGGGCGGGCGAGGCCTACCTGGGCGTTCAAGTTTGCGCCGTCCATGTACACCTGGCCACCGTGTGCGTGGACGATGTTGCACACCTCGCTGATCGTCTCTTCGAACACACCGTGGGTGGAGGGGTAGGTGATCATCGCCGCTGCGAGGTGGTCGGCGTGAGTCTCCGCCTTGGCGCGGAAATCATCCATGTCAATGTTGCCGGCGTCGTCGGTCTTCACCACCACCACCTGCATGCCGCACATGGCGGCCGAGGCAGGGTTGGTGCCGTGTGCGGAGGAGGGGATGAGGCAGACGTCGCGCTGCTTATCGCCGCGGCCGTGATGGTAGCCGCGGATCGTCAGGAGCCCCGCGTACTCGCCCTGGGCGCCGGAGTTTGGCTGCATGGAGAGGCCGTCGAAGCCGGTGATCGTGCAGAGCTTCTCGGAGAGGTCCTCGATTAGCTCCGCGTAGCCAGCGCGCTGGTCGGCGGGTGCGAAGGGGTGGACATTCGAGAATTCGGGCCAGGTGATGGGTAGCATCTGTGCCGTGGCGTTGAGCTTCATCGTGCACGAGCCTAAGGGAATCATTGCGCGATCGAGGGCAAGGTCACGATCGGCGAGGCGGCGCATGTAGCGCGTCATCTCCGCCTCGGCGCGGTTCATGTGGAACACCGGATGCTTGAGGTACTCGCTGGTGCGGCGCATATCCTCCGGCAACCGATCCAGACCAGAGCCTTCCTCCACCTTCACGCGCGAGCCGCCGAAGGCGCGCCAGATGCCCTCGATGTGCGGGCGACGGGTGGTCTCATCCACCGTGAGGGCGATGCGATCGTGGCCCACGCGGCGCACGTTGATGCCTTCCTGCAGAGCGTTGCGTACGATGAGGCCCTGGTAAGCGTCGACCTGAACCGTCAGCGTGTCGAAGAATGCTTCCGGCAGCACCTCAAAGCCGATCTGCTCCAGGCCCTCGGCGATCACTACCGCACGCTTGTGGATGGAGCGGGCGATGGCGCGAAGGCCTTGCGGGCCGTGGAAGACCGCGTACATGGAGGCGATCACCGCTGGTAGCACCTGCGCGGTGCAGATGTTGGAGGTGGCCTGCTGGCGGCGGATGTGCTGCTCGCGCGTCTGCAGGGCCAGGCGGTAGGCGCGGTTGCCGCGCGCATCGCGCGAGACGCCCACCAGGCGTCCGGGCAGGGCGCGCTTGAGCTTGTCGCGCACAGCGATATAGGCCGCGTGCGGTCCACCAGCGCCCATGGGCATGCCGAAGCGCTGCATGGAGCCCACGGCAATGTCAGCGCCCATCTCGCCGGGTGGCTTGAGCAGACACAGAGCCATCGGGTCGGCCGCCACCACAGCCAGCGCCTTGTGCTCGTGCAAGGCAGCAATGGGCGCCGCAAAGTCGTGGATCAGGCCGTTAACGCCGGGGTACTGGAAGAGGGCGCCGAACACCTGCGTGGGGTCGAGGTCTTTGTACGGATCGCCCACCACGATTCGCAGGCCCAGAGGTTCGGCGCGGGTGCGCAGCACGGCGATGGTCTGCGCCAGGCAGTCCTGGTCGACGAAGAAGGCGTTCACTTTGGCCCGGTTGGTTCGCCGTGCCACGCCCATTGCCTCGGCGGCGGCGGTGGCCTCGTCGAGGAGCGACGCGTTGGCAACGTCCAGCCCCGTGAGGTCCGAGGCGAGGGTCTGGAAGTTGAGCAGCGCTTCCAAGCGGCCCTGGCTGATCTCCGGCTGGTAGGGCGTGTAGGCTGTGTACCACGCAGGGTTTTCGAGGATGTTGCGTTGGATAGCCGGGGGCAGGGTGGTGCCGTGGTAGCCCTGGCCGATCATCGAGTGCAGCACCTGGTTCTTGCGCGCGGTCTCGCGCACGTAGTTCAGGGCATCGCCCTCCGCCATGCCGGGGCCGAAGTCCAGGGGATCCTGCAGGCGCAGGTTGGCGGGGATCGTTTGATCGATCAGCCCCTCGAGGCTATCGACCCCCAGCGCGTCGAGCATCGCGTCCATCTCGGGTTGAGACGGGCCGATGTGGCGGCGGTTGGCGAAGTCGTAGGGCTTGTAATGGGGCGTCGTGCTCTCGTCCGCGGGGTTGGCGGTGAGGTCGATGTCGATGGGGCGCGTCGTGCTCACGTGGGCTCCAGAGGATGCGGCTAGCCAAGAGAGCCGGCCAGCACCTTGTGAGCGCCCGCCGGGTGTCTTGCCCCCTCTGTCACGTGACCTGAAAGATTCGGGTGTGGCGCCGCAGCGTGCGGGCTGCACCTTGGCCCCTTCGGTGGGTGAGCCGCGGGCTCACCGCTCTCCAGAGTGTTCGTGCGTCGCGGTCCTCGGTACCTGAGAGTTTCCGGGGCGGTTGCTCCTTCGGCGCCGGCCGCAGGGCCGGTCTCTCCCACGACGCGCGATGATGCTCTTACGAATGGGGGAGCCGGTCAAGCGTTGTTACGCGAGCGGTGCGCAACGTGTGCGTGGGCGCACCTGCGATCTGCCGCGTCACGGGGCTGCGGCCTCGTGGATCACCAACGGCCCGTAGCGCCAATCCGGGGGCAGCTCGTCTGGATTGGCCGCTGCCTCGGCCACGAGTTGATCGAAGCGATCACCCCTAAGGACTGCAAGTTCGGGTTGCTCACGCATGCGCGGTACGTCGAAGAACCCTGCGTCGACCGCTTCTGTCAACACGGCGGTAGCCTGCTCCTGCTCGCCTAGCATTGCCAATACGCAGGCGTAGTCGAATAGCATGTGTGCGGTGTACAGGTGCTTCTCGCCGTAGGTGCGTTTCGCCCGCGCGATGACATCACGATACAGGGGGGCGGCAAGTGCGGCGTTGCCCTGGCGCCATTGTGACAAGGCCACTCGGTAAACGGGTTTGATCGTCAGGGGGTTGTCCTGACCGACGGAGGCGGTGTACACCTTCGCCGCTTCCTGGTAGAGCGCTGCCGCGGGCGCAGTCTCCTGTTGAGCGAACAGCGCGTCGCCAAGCGCCATCACCACCTCCATCGTCTCAGGGTGGTCCGCACCTTGCACTCGCCGCTGCGCGGTCAACACGTTGCGGTAGGTCTCGATGGCGAGGTCGCGACGGCCGGTGCTCTGGTAGATGTGGGCGATGTTGAGCAGGCCGTTGAGCGTTTCCGGATGTTCGTCGCCCAAGGAGCGACGGCGGCTCTCCAGGTTCTCCAGAAACAGCGTCTCTGCCGACTCGTAGCGCTCCGTGTCCTTGTACAACACGCCCAGGTTGTTGCGCGCCGCCTGGGTGGCAAAGTGGTCCCGCCCCGCAACCTCCTCGTAGCGCGCCAGGAGCTCGACGAACAGGGGCTCGGTGCTCTTGTAGTCGCCCCGCATGGCGGACAGCACCGCGAGCAGATTCAGGGAGTCCAGAGTGCGCGGATCGCCTTTGCCGCTCACCCGCTCCAGTCCTTCGGCTGACGCGCGCACGAGGGGCTCCGCCTCGTCGAGGCGCTGCTGGCGCATGTAGGCGGCACCGAGGGCAGCCTTGGCCACCAGCGTTTCCTCCGCGCTAGCGCCGAGGAGCCGTTCGTACTGTGCTATCGAGGCGATGTAGCGCGGCTCCGCCAGCTCGTAGCGGCCCTGGCGGGCGTAGACCCGCGCCAGTCGACCCTGGGCCTGGGCGGCGCGAAGGTCATCGCCTCGCAGCGCGCTCTCGAATCCCTCCACGGCAGCGAGTTGTAGCGATTCCGCCTCTTCCACGCGAGCATTCTCGTAGTAGAGTGCGCCCAGCGCGCCCATGGACTCCAGCGTCAGCAGGTGCTGCTCACCGAACAGCTCCCTTCGTGTGGCTAGCGCCTGCTGCAATAGCGCTTCGGACTGCGGGAAGATGCCGAGCATGCGGTAGGCGGTACCCATACTGTCGAGGAGCGCTGCCTTGACGTCGGGCTGGGCGTCGAAGGCGGTGCCGATGGACTCGGCTCCGCGGTCCAGGAGCTCTCGTGCGGTGACCGCTTCACCCGATGTCGAGTAAGGGTCGGCCTTGGAGAACAGCTCGGTGAGGAAGTTGGCGACGAACCCCTTGGCCTGCGCTTCCCGGTTGGCGCGGTCGCGCTCTGCCGCAATGCGTTCGGCTTGTACCGAGGTGGTTATCGTGAAGGCCACCATCGTGCCGAACACGAGCGTAGCGGCGGCTGCGGCGGCGCGGTTGCGGCGGATGAACCGGCGCAAGTGGTAGGTCCAATGCGGGGGGCGTGCCTCGATCGGTTGGTGCTGGAGGTGGCGTTCCACGTCGCGCGCTAGGTCGCGCGGTGAAGCGTAGCGAAGCTCCCTATCGAACGCGATCGCCTTCATCACGATCGCGTCCAGATCGCCGGAGACGGCCCGCCGCAGGCCAGCTACGGAGAGGGACCGGGCGCCCGCGATCGCCTCCAGGCGGTCCAACGCTTGGCTCGCGAGGCGCTCGGCGGGCGCCGTCACCCGCTCGCTGCGAATGCGCTCGACGAGGGCGCCGAGCGATGCGTCGGGTGGGAAGGGCAGGTCGCCGCTGATCAGCTCGCACAGCAACAGGCCGAGCGAGTAGACATCGCTGCGCGTATCCAAGCCCGCCTTGCCATCGCCCCCGATCGCCTCTGGGCTCATGTAGACCGGCGAGCCTGCCACCGAGGCCTCAGAGATGGCGCGTCCGTCTTCATCGACGAATGTCCGCGCGATGCCGAAGTCGATCACCTTGACCAGGGGTTTGCCGCCGACGCGCGTGACCAGCACGTTCGCGGGCTTGATGTCGCGGTGAAGCAGACCCTTCTCATGGGCGTGGGCGACGCCAGCGCACACCTGGAGAAACAAGGCTAAGCGTTCTTCCAGGGAGGCCTGCGTGTGGTCACACCACTCGAGGATGGTCATCGCATCTTCGACCAGCTCCATCACCACGAAGGGCATGCCGTCTTCAGTGGTGCCGCTGTCGTGAAGTGCCGCGATGTTCGGATGCTGCATGCTCGCGAGCGCCTGCGCCTCTAGGCTGAAGCGGGTGCGATCGCGTTGCGACTGGAACGCATGGGTCACTTTGATCGCCACTTGACGCTGCACCGGTTCGGATTGTTCCGCCAGGTACACCGCCCCCATCCCACCGCTGCCGAGGTGCTTGAGGATGCGGTAGCGATCGATAGACTCCGGCAGCGGGGTGGGTATCGGCTCGTCTGTGCGGACGTCATCGTTAGCCAGGGGATTGACTAGCGGTTCTGCCAGGAAGGATGCATCGCCCAGGCGCGCGTCAGCCTTGAGCAGGGCGTCGACGCGCGCCGCCAATGCGGGTGCCTCTTCGGCCAGCGCGGCGAGACGGGCCACCCGTTCCGCTGCGCAGAGCGCGAGCAGGGCTTCGACGGTGGATTCGACTTCGGCGTAATCGGTATTCGCAGACGACGTCACAACGCCCTCCCGCTGGATGGTGGTGCCTCGCGCGGGCGGCAGGTGGATGGCTGACCGGACACGGCCACATCATCGGTCGCGCCCACTCGGCTCAGGCGCTAATAGACTTTAGGGTCGTCATCCGCGTTCGTGTGGCGAACGCTTGGCGCCGCGGGAGCTAGGCAAACGGGTCCGTAGCCAACTGCGAGGTGTTCTCAGTCCCACTCATCCATGGCGTATGAACACGCGACGCTGTATCAGCCTTCGAGCGGGTCGCGAAGGCGATTGGCGAGCTGCTGAGTTTTTGGTGAGTTAAATCACGATTCCGGAGGCGGCGGTAGGGTCTGCACACCACACTGGATCGGGCGGCACTCGAAGGAGTCGACCGCCGGCGGGGTGTAGAGAGGGCAGAAATCCGGTAGGACGCGCGTACCCGCGTCGATGGGGCAGATCACGATGTCTTCCTCGACGAGCTGATCGCGATGGAGCATCGTCGCGCGAAGGGATGTGATCAGGTGTGCGTTATCGTCCCAGAACGTTCTGTCGTACACCTCTCGTCGAGTAGGGATCTCGATTGGCAGGTCGAGGAACGTCGTCCCGGCGGGCAGGACGACGGTGCGGGCAGTCTGAATGCCGGAGCGGTCCACGTCGACGTCGATCGCCAGGGCCTCGCAGAAGTTCAGATCAGCGATAGGATCTCTCGGTGGGCAGGCGGCCACATCCACGGTGGCGGCGAGGGTGATTGGCGTGTCCTGCGGGAACGGGCAGGGCACGGTCATCGTCAACGTATAGTCCGAGTCGGTGCTCACCGCGTAGCTGTAGAAGCCGCTCAGTCTGTGGTCGATCCAATCGGGAGCGGAAATCGCCCCTGTCATCGCCAGCACCAAGGTCTGCGGTGTACCCGCGAAGCGCGGGTTGTCCACTTCCTGCTCAGGCAAGCTTACGTCCGTGGTCACTGTGGTCCGTTGAGGGATAGTGAAGATTCCCGATGACCTCGTCGTGACCTCTGCGCTTACGTGTCGAAGGCAGGTGTCTGAAACCCGCCTATCGTCCGCATTCATCACGAACAGGCCGCGCCGCCCACCCGCCTCGGGACGCACGAACTGCAGCTCGACGGTCCGGTCAGCGGGCTCGGGCCAGGTACGGAAGGCGGTGTAAGAGAGCGTGGCCTCCACGGAGACGTTTGGCCAGTCAGCGGCCGTATTGGCGTCGCGCTCTGCCACCACAGCGAGTGTGACCTCCGCCTCCGGACCGCGGGTGGGAATGTCGAGATCGGCGCTATGGATGCTGATGCAGCCCGCTGCCGTGGCGGCAAGGCCGGCGGCGACGAGGGGGCAAATGTGAGGTAAGCGCATGGAGTGCCTATAGCGTGGCCTAACGTGTCGCGTGATCGGCGAACGTTGCGCCGGGCACATAGGGATGCGGCCTGCGCCGACGGCTCTGGGGTGTCCGCGAGGAGGGTGGCTTCAGATCGAGTGCGAAGGCCTGATCCCCGTCAAATCGGCCCTCGCCGCCGTGCTGCAGGAACACGGGGCGATCCGTACGCACCGAGGTGCTTTGGCTGTCGTGCGCCTCGGTGTCGTCAGGTAGTGCGGCTCCGAGGAGGAGGATGGCGGCGATGGTCAATCCACTGCAGAAGGTTTGGAACGGACGTGCTGGCGGGTACGGCGAGGCCATGCGATGTTCTCCTTCAGTGTCGCACTTTACAAGGACCATGCGGAGGAGTTCGTGGGGAGCGCGGCGCATCTGACATAGGCACCGATAGGACCTTGCAGCGCGCGGGCGAATGTCCGGTCGAGGCGGCTTCACGGCAAGGACGATCTCTCGTGGCTGGACGCCCGCGGGGAGTTGGCTAGGTCGCCTTGAGAATGGGTAAGCTTGCTCGGGGAGGAATCACCGGGTGGGGCCCTCGCGCGAGGTACGCCAGCGTCGACCGCACCCGTCCTTCGGGGAAGAAGAAAGGCATTTGATGAGCGACAAACCACACGACATCTTCATCTCCTACGCGCGAGAAGACGACGGCATCGCCGACAAGCTCCATAAAGCGCTCAAGGCGCTTGGGTGGAGCGTGTTCCGAGACGTCACCATGCTGGCCGGCCAACGTGTCGATAAAGTCATCGACAAGGAGCTCGATAGCGCGACGTGTGTCGTCGTGCTCTGGTCGGACGCTGCCCTGCAGAGCGATTGGGTGCCCGCCGAGGCGAGCCGTGCGCTGCGGGCGAAGAAACTCGTGCCGGTCAAGCTGCAGGACGTGACGACGCCCGTGCAACACGATCTGCTGAACTACACGGACCTGTTTGGGTGGACGCCGACGAAGCAGCACGACGGTTACGACGTGTTGGTCGCGTCCGTTCGGGCGCTGGCCGGCGATCCGACGCCAGCTGCCCCCGAAGTGCCCCCTGAGTACGTCAAGTGGGTGAAGGACAAGTACACCAACGTCGATCTCCTCGGCCAACAGGCCGAAAAGAGCCACGCCTTCCAGCTCGACAACGTCTACGTGCCCGCCCTCACGGCGGCGCGCCAGGACGAGATGGCGTTGGCGCGAGGCCGCGAGGACAAGCAAGAGGGGCCACGTTTCGAGCCCCTGCTCAACCGCCTGGGCGAGTCTTCCTGCTACATCTTGGCGCAGGCGGGCACGGGAAAGTCCACCTTCTGTCGGTGGGTCATGCTGCAGTGCCTGGGCGATGAGGCCCTCGACCACCCGGTTCCGACGCCCGATGAGTGCCGCGAGTCGATCCCCGAGTCGCTCGCGGGGCACTTGCCGGTGCTCGTGCCGCTGCGCGAGTTCGGCCCGCGCACGCACTTCCCCCCTGGTGCCCGGGAGTGGTGCATGGAAGAACTGGAGGCTGCGCTAGCGGCCTACGTGGACGAGGCCATCTCGAGCCTCGGTGGCGATCAGCTGCGCCAGCACCTAGGCGCGGGCACGGCAATACTACTCATCGACGGCCTCGACGAGCTGCCCGAATCCGCCCAGGGAAAGGGCTCCACCGCGTATCCGCGTGAGCTAGTGTTGACCGGCCTCGCAGACGCGATGCCGCGCTGGCTGGGCGTCGGCAATCGGGTGCTGCTCACGGGGCGCCCGGGCGGCATGGAACGCGCCCGGCTGCACCGCTTGGGCTTGCCTGAAGTCACCCTGTCCCCGTTACCGCGAGAGTTACAGCAGCTATTCGTCAAGCGTTGGTTCCACACGCTACGCAAGGAGCATCTCGCCGACGAATCGATACAGGCTATTGATGAGCGTGCCGAGCTGGAGCCGCTGGTTGAGAACCCCATGCTGCTCACCTCCGTATGCATCCTTTACGACGGCGGGGGACGCTTGCCGGAGGATCGCTATCATCTCTACAAGCGGCTTGTGGAGAACGTGCTGTTCAACCGTTTCCCCGGCGGCAAGCGTGAGACGGACCCGATCAACGCGCGCCTGGAAGCCATTGCCTTGGGGATGCATGAGGGCACGGAGGATGAGCCGCGGCAGGTGCCGGCGCCGGAGGTGCCGCGTCGCGAGGCCGAGCGAGTGCTCCTCGACATGGGCAACCAGGGATGGAGCCAAGAGGATGCGCGGGTGGAACCGAGCGAGCGCTGCGAGACGCTGCTCGAGAAGTCCGGGCTGCTGCTGCCCCGTGGCGCCGACGTCGCCTTCTACCACCTCAGCTTCCAGGAGTACCTGGCAGCGGAGCACCTTTGCCGCAGCGACGAGCCCCACGAGGCCTTTGCGCGTTGGGGCGCAGTCGCCGAGTGGCGACCTACGCTAGTGTTTCTCTTTGCTGCACTGCTGGAGATAAAGCGGCCGGACTGGGTCGTGCGCTTTTTTCAGAAACGGCTGGGTGAGCTGCAACGTAAGGAAGTAGAGGAGAATCCAGCGCGGGCGCACCTACTGGCGGAGATGCTCGACTTGATGTTGGCGAAGGGGCGCGCGGTGAGTGAGGCGATCAAGGCGCCGTTCGTCCAGCTTGCGCTGCAAGCGATAGAGGGTGAGATTGCCCTATCGAGCCGACAGGCATTGGCGCTGACCATGGGGCGCATGGGGGATCCTCGTGTCCTTTCCTTGGGGGACCCTGCTGCGTACGTGGAGATACCGGTGGTCAACCTGCCCAAGGCAGTCGTCAAGAAGATCAAGTCGCTGCATCAGCCGCTTCGGGTAGCGCGCTATCCCGTAACGAACCGCCAGTTTGCGGAGTTCATTGAGGAGGGGGGGTATCGCGAGCGCAAGTGGTGGTCGGAACCAGGGTGGGCTTGGCTGGAGCGCACTAAGCTGGAATCGCCTCGGTATGTAGCGGCGTCTCGCTTCAATTCGCCCAATCAACCTGTGGTTGGCGTGAGCTACTTCGAAGCCGAAGCATGTGCGGCGTGGGCAGGGGGTCGGCTACTCGTCGAAACGGAGTGGGAGGCTGTTGCACGTGGCGCGAGAGGAGGCGCGTACGCCTGGGGCGACGATTGGGAATCAGGCATTTGCAACACTTCTGAGGCGGGCTTGGGGCAACCCAGCGCGGTTGGGATCTTTCCCCGCGCCCGTTGCACCGAGTACGCGGTACACGACATGACGGGTAATGTTCTCGAATGGTGCGCGCCAGGCCCCGATGAGGACCGCTCGGTTGGCGTGCTGCGCGGTGGGTCCTGGTACAACAACCGGAACCTCGCGCTGTCCGAGGACCGCGTCCCCAGCGATCCGTTCCACCGTAGCTACGTCGTGGGTTTTCGTTTGTGTTTAGCGTCCCCATCTTGACCTCTGCCCCCTGACAGGCGGCGCGCCAGCGCCGCCTTACGCGGATTTTGGATTCGCGGCGGCACGCTACCGCTCGACTTCCTTCTCATCTCGGGGCGGCTCCATGACGAGCGAGTCCAACACACGCCGCCGCAGGCCCCAGGTCTCTGCCTGGCTCACGTGATTGACCCAGCCCTTCACGCTTGCATCGAACTCCGCGAAGCTGATTTTCCCCGCGTGATAGTCCGACAGGCGCGCTCGGAGGTGGCGGTGACTGGCGCGGACCTTGCGCGCCTTCACCCGCCGGTGGCTCGGGAACACAACGAAGCCTAGCCAACGGAGCGATCTCTACTCCAACGCCCGCGCCGGTTTACACCGCGGCCGAATCAAGCCCGAATCCCTAATCCGCGCCGGAAACCGCAGCGTGTAGCGAAAGTCCAAATCCGTTGACCCATCCTCGAGCGCAACGAGCTGACCTAGCGCGCCCACTTGGCCCTCCCCAAAGATCTCACTCTGCACCTTGCAGGTGATCGTAAACAGCGTCGTCGGCAGCGGCGCCCCCGGATCGACCACGGCAAAGGCCGGCTGATCCGAGAAGTAGCGCAGCGTATCCATCAGCTCATCGTTCTCGTCGAACATCCGATACTCACCCAGCAGCACCACCGTGCCCGCGGGCAAGGTGACGCCCGCCTCGCCGCCGTAGGTGCCGTTCACCTCGAAGCCGTCCGCGCCGATGAACACGAAGTAGCCGTCATCGCGCAGGGCCACGTTGGTCATCGGCATGCGGTGGCGCCAGCGAGGGATGCGCTGCGCATCGATGGCGTACACCTGGTGGGTGGATCCTAGGCCGAACTTGATGGGCTGCATCTCGGCGACGCGTCCCGAGGCGTCGACGGCGATCTGGATGCCGGGGTTGTTGACGTCGAAGGCCACGCCGAAGCGCGCTTCGAAGAAGTCGAAGGCGAGGGCGCGATACGCGGGCGTGTTGCGCACCTCGTCCATCGGCAGAAAGGGGCCTTCTCCCGGGGGGATCAGCTCGTCTGCGCCGTACACGATGGTGGCTTCGGACACGCCGTGGTTGGCCCAGGGGGTGTCGCAGTTGCGTGGAGAGGCCTCCTCGGCGTTCGCTCCGTGGCTGCTCAGGGCGATGAGGGCGAGGACGGCAAACGAGGTATGGGGCGTTATCAGCATGGGGTGGTTGAGCACTTCCCTATCTCCTTGGCTTCCGTGGGCGCCGCGTCGCCGTAGATGTTTCGCGGAGGGAGAATCGCGGCTGTTGCCCGCGCCTACTGGGTGTTACGGAAAGCGTGGAGGAATCCCGACATGGCTCGACGCCAGGCGCGACACAGGGCCGCCGAGACCACGGACCCTTGGGCTGTAAGCGGTAGGGGCGAGTACGCTGCTGCAAAGCACCACCGCGAAACACCGCTTGGGGCCTGGCGACGCCGCCACCCGCACGCGCATGATGGTGAGTGGCAGCGTGGTCGTCACAACGCCGGCGTCGGCCCTGCATAATGGCGCCTCGAAATCCGCTGACCTTGGTGGGGAGGGATCATGTCGGTCGATGCACTCAATGTGGTTCGTTCAGTTTCGACGATTTGCGGATGTGAGGCCCTTACCGAACTTGGCCCGAGTTCGGTGACGCCGCTCATGCACGCCTTCGAGGCGAGCAGCCTGCTCATGCTGTCGCAGAACCAGATGGAGAACGAAGGTTGGCAGGAGGCGATGGTGGTGGTGAACCAACCGGAAAACACCCTGCAGCGTTACTTCGCTCACTACCGCCAGAACGATCCGGTGTTGATGCACTGGCGAACCAACGTGCTCGATCGTTGCGGCGTGTTCCGCCTGTCAGATCTCTCTGATCCGATCGACACGGACTTCGTGGACTTCCTGCGCTGGGCCAACGTCGAGCACATGATGGTCATGTCCATTCCCCTCGGCGGCGCGGCGCAAGAGCGGCTGCTGATCGCGATGCACCGCGACGCCTCGTTCAAAGACTTCACCCCCGATGAGTGCCAGGTTGGGGAATACCTAGCGCCTGTATTACGTCAGTCGTTCCGCGGGATGCACTTCAAGCAGGACGAGCGGGCGGTGCTGGATGTCACCAACACCTTTATCAGCAAGGTCTCCCGGCAGTCGCTCCTGTTGGTCGATAAGGAGGCCAATGTCCTCGATGCCAGCCAGTCGGCGCGAGACCATGAGATGTTCCGTAAGCTTAGCGCACGGACCGCGGCGTTTCGCCGTGCGATAGACGAGTTCCTGCTCGGCGAGGCGCGCCTACAGGAACTCGTGCTCGAGGATGGTGAGCATTCGATCCCCTTACGCTTACGGCAGATCGAGGCTTTCAATCAGTATGTGCTGGTGACCTTGCTGCGTCCTGAGGAGGACCATGCGCTGGCCTGGGAATGCCTGACGCCCAGGCAACTCGAGGTGGCGCGGCTCGTGGCGAATGGGGCGCGAAACTGCCAGGTGGCGGATCGCCTAGGCGTGTCTGAGAACACCGTGGTCAATCACCTGAGCACGATCTACCACAAGCTCGGCGTCAACAGTCGCACGGCGCTCGCCGCGGGCTGGAACCGCAGTCCCCCGGCCGCGTAGCGCGCGCCCGCGATCACCCCGCGCCGCTTCCGGCGGCCTGCAGCCCGCGCCAAACGATCACGTACACTGCTCGGGTAGCGCGCCCTATGACGGGCGCTGCGTTAGAGGTCCGTCCACTGGGCAGGTGGGTGCAGGTGATCCGCACCGCCGCCGTCGCGCGCTAGGCGGTACATCATCTTGGCGTCCACGATGAGGGCGACGGATCCGTCATCGTCGTAGCCCACCAGCGGAGAGTGGGCAATCGCCAACATCTCCATGCCATCTGGTCCCGTGTGCGGTTTGTGGTTGATCCCACCGTGTTCGAGCACGTAGCACCCTGCGTGGCCATCGTCGTCCACGTAGCCGAAGCCGCCGCTCAGAATGATGCCTTCCACATCGCCAAGGTGGCCGTGAATCGGGGCTTCGTTGTTCGGGCTTACCTTCAGCAACATGGAGAAGCCGCCGGTCTTCGAATCCACGTTCAGCAGCTTGAACCAAGTGCCTTCCATCACCCAGGGCACCCACTCGAGGGTGTCGGGATCGATGAACGCTGAACGATACGGTCGGGTGATGTGAACGGGTATGGCGTGTGATGGTTGAGTCGACATGGAATCGCCCTTCCTCGTGTGGCGGAACAAAGGCGTGGGTGCCACGCGAGCACAACGCTAACGCTGCACCGCCTCGGCCGCACTAGTAAAAAATCACTATTGTCCGCGTCGTGCCCATCGCCCTAGCCTGCGTGACATCGATCTCAAGTCAGGAAACGTTGGGGGCCGGATGCAGATCACGGAAGGGATTTTCAGGTTTGTTCGAGCGGGTGCCGTCGGGTCGTTGGCATTCGGGGCGGCGGCTTCCTCGCTAGCGCAAAGCGACTCGAGCAGTAGCCTCGAAGAGGTCATCGTCACGGCGACCCGACGCGCCGAGAGCGTGCAGGACATAGGCGTCTCCGTGAGCGCGCTGAGCGGCGAGCAGCTGCGCGACGCCAACGTGGTGCTTACCGACGACCTGTCGAACACTACACCGGGCCTGTCCTTGATCCGCCCCGGCTCGCCCCTCGCGGGGCTGGTGGCCATTCGTGGCGTCGCTCAGAACGACTTCGCCTCACACCTAGAATCCGCCAACATCTTCTACACGGATGATGTGTACCGACCGTCCAACGGCGGCAACCTCACCCGTCTGTACGACGTCCAGCGGGTCGAAGTGCTAAAGGGGCCGCAAGGTACCCTGTTCGGCCGCAACGCCACCGGCGGCCTCATCCACGTGATCACCAACGATCCCGGTGACGAGCTCGACGGCTACGCCGATCTTCAGATCTCTGCCTTCAACACGGTGATTGCCGAAGGCGCGGTCAACCTGCCGCTGACCGAGAACGCCCGCTTCCGCCTAGCCGGCTACAGCAGCCACAACGACGGCTACGTCACCAACGACATCGGCGCCGATTCCGGCGAGATGGACGCCTACGGCCTGCGCGCCAAGCTGCACCTCGACCTCAGCGATAAGCTGAGCCTGCGCTTGACCGGCGAGTTTGCCGATAACGAGTCCGACGCCATCGGCGGCACCTTCCCCACGGGCGGTTTCGCGGGGCCTGACACCCTCGGCCAGTTCCGCCCGTCGGGCAATACGGATACCGGCTACATCGACGCAGACGGGGATGTGTTCAGCGGCTCCTTCAACCAAGACGGGTCGTTTCAGCGCGAAGAGCTCAATCTCGCCGCCGAGTTCACCTACGACGCCGACAGCTGGCAGCTGAAGTCGATCAGCGCCTTCAACGACATCGACTTTGACTACTTCGAAGACAACGACCTCTCACCCTTCGATGTCACCGAGTTCTACCAGACCACGGCGCAGCAGACGTTCTCGCAGGAGTTGCGCGCGAGCGTCGATCTCGACGGCGTACGGATCACCTCGGGGCTCTACTACCTCAATATCGACGGCGATTACGTGCAGGGTTTCCAGATCAACAATCTCGGGAACTTCGATGAGGCCTTAGGTGCGCCCAGCGAGGCCCTCCCGGGCGGCACGCCGGGGGCGATCCTGATTCCCCTTGGTCAGAACCAGTTCGCCGACTACGCGGTGGAGACGGAGTCCTGGTCCGTGTACGCCCAGGCGGCCTTCGATGTGAGTGAACCGCTCACGCTGACTGCGGGCCTGCGATTCACCCACGATGAGAAGGACTACCGGTACCAGAACTTCTGCGAGAGCTTGGTCGGCTCGCCCCTGGCCTGTCCGCCCGCGGACCCTGAGACCCTCGCGGGCGCGGGCGTGGTGACGGACAATCACGATGAAGACGGGATCTCTGCTCGCCTGCAGCTCGACTATCGCGCCACGGACAACTGGCTGCTCTACGGCAGCTACAACCGCGGCTACAAGGCCTTCAACTACAACGCCGGCTTCGCCGGCGCCGCCCAGGTCGAGTTCGTGCGCTTCGACGGCGAGCAGCTAAACGCTTACGAGCTCGGCAGCAAGCTTGAGTTCTTCGGCAACCGGGCGCGGCTCAACGTCGCCGGTTTCTACTACGACTACAACGACTACCAAGCCTTCGATCAGCGCGGGGTCAGCTTCATACTGTCCAACACGGATGCCACGATCTACGGCTTCGAAGGCGAACTCACCGTGAGCCTCGACAGCGGCTTCGCGGGCCGCGTGGGCCTCACGCTGCTTGAGACCGATGTGAAAGACATCGATATCGGCGGTACGCCCCTCGACCGCGAGGCGCCGCAAACTCCGGATGTGGAACTCAATGTCGGGCTCTCGCAAGGCGTCCGCGTCGCCGGTGGCGAGCTGCGCTTCGGTACCGATACGACGTACGTGGGCGACTATTTCTCCCAGCTCACCAACGCGCCGGTTACCGCCGCGGGCGACTACTGGAACGTCAACGCTCGGGTTGCTTTCACCCCCGGTAGCGGCAAGTGGGACCTCGCCGTCTTCAGCCGCAACCTGCTGAACGACGAGCAGCTGCAGTACGCCTTCGACATCACCTTCCCTGGCAACGGTCTGGTGGAGCAGGTCTTCGCTAACCCGCGGGTGACGGGCGTGCAGCTGAGGGTGAACTTCTAGTGCCCTGTCAGGTTAGTTCGTTGAAGAATTCGCCGGTACCTTTTGCCCCTGGGCACGTTGCTCCTCCGCCCGTGGCGCCCGCCACGCTCGTCCTCGCGCCGCGCCTAGGAGCAAAAGGCCCCGTGCGACTTCTTCAACGAACTAACAGGGCAGGGCACTAGTGGTGTCCCCTGGCCCTTGGCAGCGGGCGGCTGTCGCTACGCAGCCTGGCGCTGCACCCGGACTAGCGGTGCGCGGTCGCACCCGTTCGGGCAGATCATGACGAGCCTCGATGGGCGCGTGGCCCTGATCACCGGTGCCGCCCAGGGGCTTGGCGCGGCGATTGCGGGCCGCTTTCGCGAAGCCGGAGCCACCGTCTTCATCACCGACGTGAAACGCGAGGCAGGTGAAGCGCTCGCGCGGCAGATTGGCGCCAGCTTTCTCGTCCAGAACGTCGCCTATGAGTCCGACTGGTGCCAGGTGGTGGAGAGTATCGAGACCTCCGCACAGGCGCTGCATCTGTTGGTCAACAATGCGGGGATCGAGGGCGCCGGTGACGCGCCGAAGGACCCGGAACACGCGCCGCTGTCGGACTGGCAGGAGATCTTCGACGTGAACGTGACGGGCACCTTCCTCGGCTGCAAGGCCTGCCTGCCGCTGATCGCTCGCTCCGGAGGCGGCGCCATCATCAATCTGTCCTCCGTGGCCTCCCTCGTCCCTACGCCCTTCATCACGGCCTACGGCGCATCCAAGGCGGCCGTAGAGCATCTGAGTAAGTCCATCGCCCTGTACGCCGCCCGCGCGGGCTACCGGATCCGCTGCAATTCCGTTCATCCAGGGCAGGTCCGTACGCCGATGCTCGACGGGCTGTTCGAGCGTATGGCGCAGGCGGCGGGCACGAGTCTCGATGACTTCGCCGCCAAGTTCCGCGGTGAAATTCCCCTGGACGAGTTCCAGGAGCCAATCGATATCGCTAATGCGGTGATGTTTCTGGCCAGCGATGAATCGCGCTACATCACCGGTCAGTCGCTCGCTGTGGACGGCGGGTTCACCCTAGCCCACTAGTTTTTGGCCCACTGAAGAAGAGGATACTACGATGGTAAGCACGCTCAGCCTCACCACAGATGACGCCCCCGTTCAGGCGTTGATCACCCAGCCGTATCCCACGTTCACCAAGCTCGCCCAGATTCCCTACCGCCCCTGGGTGATGGAAGGGGTTGAGTACAAGTTGATGAGCGTGGACAAGCGTAGCGGCGGGTTCACCTGCATGCTGCGGGTGGCTGCCGAGGTCAAGGCCCCGGTGCACCATCACATGGGGGGCATCGAAGTTTTCGTGGTGTCGGGCGACATCTGCTACACGCCCGAGGACATGGGCGGCGCGGGCGATTACATCTTCGAGCCCGCCGGGGATATCCACGAACCTAAGTCTCCCAATGGCTGCGAGCTGTTTTGCGTGTTCTACGGGCCGATCGCGGGGCTGGACGACGCGGGCGCAATGGTTGGAGTTGTCGACGCCAAGCTCATGCTGCAGATGGCGAATGAGCATGGCGTGGCAGCGCACGTGCGGCAGTAGTGCGGTCTAGGGCGGTCATGAACATGAATCGCGCGGCCTCGATTGACGAAGGAGCTTCCAGTGCTAGCGCAAGATGAAGGGTGCTATCCCAAGCGTCAGGCACACGAAGTGTGGGACGACGGATCGCTCGTCGTCCGCGCGGAGCGCATCCCCTGGACGCGGTGGGCGCTCGAGGGCACGTACTTCAAGCTACTCGACTACAGCCAAAACCACGCGTACTGGGTGTTCCTGCTGAAGATCACGCCGCAGGCACCGAAAGCCGCACACAAGCACATCGGTGCCGCCAACGCGTACATCCTGCAAGGGGGCTTCAGCTATGAGAAGGGCGGCGTTCGTGCCGGTGACTTCTTCGTCGAAGCCGGTGGGATAGACCACGCGCCAGAGGTCGACCCGGATGGCTGCGTACTGCTCGGCTTCAGTCACGGCGCGGTGGCAGGCTACGACGAGGACGGACGCATCGCCGGGATTGTAGACGTCGATTGGATGGTAGACGCGGCGAAAGCGAACAACGCCTTCGACCATCTCGCCGGCGCCCAGCGCGCCTAACGCGAATGCGTGGCTCCCTGCCCCATACGGACGGGGCAGGGGGTCACGGGTGCACTCGGCATTACCCGAACAGGCTGGGTCGACCCGAGAAGTTGGGCAGATTCGGCAGGGAGGCGAGGAGCTCTCCCTCGCTTAGGCCAAACCAGCTGCCTAGGGCAGCGGCGTACTGTTCCACGGCCACGGTCGGAATCAGCCGGCCAGAGCCCGAGTCTTGCGCATGGCCAAAGACCGGCGGCGGGATATCACCGAAGATCCGATTCCCATTCACGGCCTGCCCCACTACGAAGTGATGGCCGCCCCAGCCGTGATCCGTACCGTCGCCGTTCACCGCGAGCGTGCGGCCGAAGTCCGACGCCGTGAACAGGGTGACCTTGTCGCCCAGGCCTAACTCGCCCATCGCGGTGCAGAAGGCGGAGACGGCGCCGTCGATCTGACCCAGCAGAGCCGGTAGCTGTGGGGCTTGCTCCGAGTGGGTGTCGAAGCCACCGAGACCGACGAAGTAGATCTGGCGCTGCGCTTGCAGCAGGTCTCGCACGGAGATGGCCTCGGCAACGGCGCGCAGCTGTGCGCCGAGTTCGGACTCGGGAAATTCCGTGCCCAAGGGGATAGCCGCCTGCTTGGCCTGGTTGAACATCTCGTTCGAGTCGAGCGCTTGGCGCTGCTTGGCGGCGATGTCCTGGCCGATGAGGTTGGTGCCTGCATAAGCTTCCGCGCGGAAGTGCGCCTTCAGGGCCGTGGCGAGAGCGGGGTCCTCCTCGGCCAGGTCGTCGAGCAAGTCGATGGTGGCCGCCCCGCTCACGCTCACCTGGTAGGGCTGGGCGACCTGCCCGGTGAGGAACAGATCGGCGTTGGCGCTGCTGATGGCGGTGAACTGCGCCGCGCCGTTGGCACCCCCGGCCAACACGGCGTCGGCGAACTTCCCACCCCACCCGAACTGCGCCCCCTCCGGGACGCTCGCCTGCCAAGTGGACTGCTGATCGTTGTGGGAGAACAGGCGCGGTGGCAGGGGCACGGACTCGTTCTCGAAGTCCTCGAAGGTGGTGGGTTGGATAAGGGGGCCGACGTTTCCCACGATGGCCGCATCGCCCTGGTTAAACAAGCCGTGCAGCCCCGGCATCTCCGGCGGCAGGGCGAACTGACGCGTACCGTAGTCTTCGCCGTTGAGGGGCGAGATGGCTAGCAGGTTCTCTCGCTGGCGTTGGCTGCCTTGGGCAGCGATCAGCGTGGGGCGCGCGGCGATGAATTGGCCGTAGGACGCCTGGTCGTAGGGCAGCACCACGTCGTGGTTGTCGAGGCCGCCGAAGAGGAACACGCACACCATGGCGCGGTACTCGCCGCTGAGGCTGGCGGCGCGCGTGGGGAAGGCGGCGAGGGTGCTGGCCAGGCCTGTCGTGCTAGCGACTAGGGCGGTGCTGCCGACGCTGCGCAGGAAGTCTCGTCGTGTGGTCATGAGCGGGGTCTCCTTGGCTCGTCGGGATCAGCGTTGGATGAGGTAGTCGGTGCAGGTCATGGTGAGCAGAACCGCGATGTTCACCCGGTCCTCGGGATCCTCATCGTCGATCGCACTCACAGTGTTGACGATGGATCGTCGCGTGGTGGGGCTCATCGAGCGGTAGAGCAGCTGTCGGTCGAGGTGATCCACGAGCGCGTCGGGGTCGCCTGCTAGGGCGAGCTCACGCGAGTAGTCCGGCACGAAGCTGCGCCTGGCGTTGCGCGCGTCCAGGTCCACGTCCGCCTCTTCGAACAGATCGCGAAGCTCGCGGAAGTCGGCGTAGCGGGCCTCGCCGCTCACGAAGAAGGTCATGAAGTTGGCGTAGCCTGGTACGCTGGCCGCGTTGACGATCTGCAGCTCCGGCACGGTCATGCCTGCCTCGCCGGACTGCGTGCCTGGGGCGATGTAGCCGGGTCGGTAGAAGTTGAACACGGAGCGGGCGCGGTAGGGGTGTTGGTTGAGCGCTTCGCTAGACTCCGCCTCCCACAGCTCCAAGGTGTACTCGGGGGTCACGGCGCTGGCGTTGAAGGCCCGGGCCCAGTGGGTGAAGCGCAGGACGGGCTCGCGTAGCTTACCGAAGTCGGCTTTGGTGAGGTTGGCGGCCTCCCGAGCTTCGGCGTCGAAGAGCACCGCGGCGATCGTCGCCTTTAAATCGCCCCGTCGACCCGTGCCGACGCTCGTGCCGTCGGGTAGCTCGAAGGTGCCCGCGCCGAAGGCTTGGGCAACGCGCGCCACGTAGGCGGGCTGGGGATTGCTAGTCACGAAGCGTTGGATCAGCTGTCGACCGATAAAGGGGCCGACGTTGGGATGGGCGAAGATCGCGTCTAGGGCGAGGCTTACGCTTTGTTTCGGTCCCGTATCCTCGGGGATGACCGTGCCGAGGAAGCGCTTCTCCTCCCGCGAGTGTTCCTCCGCGCGGGTGATCATGGGCTTGGCCCAGTCTGTGTTCTCTGCGTCCACGGGATCGATGACCTCTGCATCGATATCGATGCCGGTGAAAACGCGAGCCAGTCCTGTGATGTCGGCGTTGCCGTACAGTTCGATCGGCTGCCCCTGGGCATCTAGGGCCGCGGTGCCGTCCGGGTTCAGCTGCACGAGGCCCACCGTGAACAGCTGCAGAATCTCCCGGGCGTAGTTCTCATCGGGCATGCGGCCTGTCTGTGGGTCCGCCTTTCGGTTGCCCATGTAAGTGACGTAGTGGCCCATGGCGGGCGAGTAGGTCACTGCCTCCAGGAGCTCCCGGTAGTTGCCGAAGGCGTGGGTGTTGAGGATGTCCATGTAGTAGCCAACGGCGTCTGGGATATCCGTGAGCACCTCGCCGCCGCCGTTTGAGACCACTAGGATCTGAGACAGAGCGAAGGCCATGCGCTGGCGGAGCTGATCGCGGCCGCTGATGGCGTTGGTCCAGAAGGGAAAGTTGTTGGTCTGAGAACCCCACAGAGTGAGTTCGTCTTCGGCGCCACTCAGGGCGAGGAAGCGGCGCAGCTGGGGCAGTACTAAGCTTGGCGGGCGGGCGAATTCCCCGCGCAGCCACCGCGAGGCGCTCTGGTTCGTCCAGCGCGCGACCTCCTGCGCTGAGGGTCCGAAGGTAGCTTGGGTGAAAAAGCGTGCGGTGAGCGCTTCGTTGGCAAACACGCCGTCCGGTGGTCCGGCCGGCCCGAAATCGTCGATCTCCTGCGTATCGGTATTGGATACGTCGAGGGTCACTGCCGCGGTGTCGAGCGAATCAGGCGCGCTCACCTGCGCTTCGGCCAGTGGCGAGTCCTCGCCGCCGCAGGCACCCAAGCCTGCCGTTAGCAGTAGGGTGGGAATGAGAGAGCGCCAGCGGGGGCGTGGAACGCTTGCCGTGGACATGGCTGTTGTACTCCTTCAGGGGCGACCGGTGCGGTCAGCGACTCGTCTGGAGTATTTCTAGCAACAAGCGCGGAGAGATTGGTTTACGAAGCGGCGGCAGCGAGCTTACGGAATCGTATGGATTACGCGCTGGCGCGAACCGTAGAGCGCTAGGCGACACGCGCATGCGGCGTGGGCGATCCCGGTTCGATGAAGTGGATATCGAACACCGCGCCTGGCTGCCCCGGCTGCACCTCGATGTGCGCGCCGTGCAGCGTGCAGACGGCGCGGGCGATGCTCAGCCCCAGCCCGTTGCCCGGCGTGGAACGACTCTTGTCCGCGCGATAGAAACGGTCGAATAGCTGCGCGTGATGTTCCTGCGCAATGCCTGGGCCATCATCACCCACCTGCAACACGGCGCCTCGGGCAGAGGTCTGCAGGCGTAGCCAGCTGCGGCCGCCGGGGCGGCCGTGCTCCACGGAGTTCTCCAGGAGGTTGGTGACCATCTGCGTGAGCAGGTCCACATCGCCCTGGATCGTGATGCCGGGGATGATCGAGTGCTCGAGGGCTCGCTCGTGTTCGGTGAAGACCGGCTCGAAGCTCTCGCTAAGGTCGATCAGCAGTTGGGAGAGATCGACACGCGTGAACGCTGTACGCCGCCGGCCCGATTCGATCTCACCTAGGCGCAAGAGCCCCTCGAAGGTGCGCAGGAGGCTGGCGATCTCCGAGTGCGCTTGCTCCAGATGCTCGAGCGCCAGATCACGCTCGTCTAGATCGTGTTCGAGCAGGCGCAAGCGTTGATCCAAGTGGGTAACCGGGGTCTTGAGGTCATGAGCGATGCCGACGGACACGTCCTGGATGTTCCGATGCAAGGCCTCGAGGCGGTCGAGCATGAGATTGAAGCTCGCCCCCAAGCGATCGAATTCATCAGCTGGTTCGCGCAGGGGAACACGCCGGTGGAGCTGCCCCTCACCGATCTGCGCGGCCACCGCCGAGAGTGCCTGGAGCCGACCGAACACCAGGCGACTGATCGTGTAGCCGGTGATCAGGGACAGGGGGAGCGCAATGCCGAGTAGCCAGAACAGGCCGGCCCTAAGGCCATCGCGATAGGCTTCGTAGTGCCATCCGCGCGCGGCCGCGACGATGACGTGAAGATCTCGCGCCAGCGGTACGTTGAGGGTGCGCACCCGCACGGTGTTGTCGCCGCCGTCGTCATCTTCTAGCGCCAGGGTCTGCCACGCCCAATCATCCACGTCATCGAGCTCTGCATACCCGACGCGGGGGCTGTTCTCGTCGAGGAGGAGGGCGATCGGTTCGTGCTCCCACACCCGCAGCAAGGTGTGCCATTCGCTCCACAGGAGCCCCTCGTCGTCGCGCAGCTCCTCGATCAGGCCCGCGACGCCCGCCTCCTCGTAGACCTCCCGTAGGAAGTGCGCGGTAGCCTCCAGGTCTTCGCGTTCGTCTCGATCGACTGCGGCCAGTCGCCAGGCCCCGAGCAGGGCGCCCAGGCCAATGGCCACCACGATGAACGCCGCCACCGCCTGCATCGTGAGGCGCAACACGGCCGAGTGCAGCAGCCGCTCACGCGTCGGAGATGACATAGCCAGCGCCGCGGACGG
The DNA here is from genome assembly GCA_039193195.1 of Pseudomonadota bacterium. Classification (NCBI taxonomy): domain Bacteria; kingdom Pseudomonadati; phylum Pseudomonadota; species Pseudomonadota bacterium. The sequence continues at coordinate 34,880 of JBCCWS010000014.1, read as the reverse complement.
TTTTGATGAGGTCGTGGCCGAAGGGCTTGTCCACCTTCGCCCGCAGACGACTCACGTGGGTCTGTACCAGACTGGTCTTCGGGTCGAAGCGAAAGCCCCAGATCTTCTCAAGCAGCATCGTGCGCGTGACCACCTGACCGGCGTGGTCCATGAGGTATTCAAGGATGCGGTACTCGCGGGGCGGCAGATCGATCGGTGTGCCGTCTCGGGCCACCTGCTGGGTGGTGCGATCGAGGGTGAGCGCGCCCACCCGCAGCTGCAGTTGAGTATCCACCATGGGTTGACGGCGAAGGAGTGCACGCAGGCGCGCGTGGAGCTCGGAGAAGGCGAAGGGCTTGACCATGTAGTCGTCGGCGCCAGCGTTCAGACCGTCGACGCGGTCGTCGATGCCCGAGAGGGCCGTCAGCATGAGGATCGGGGTCTTCACGTTCGACTGGCGCAGCACGCGCACGGCGTCCAGGCCATCCATGCCCGGCAGCAGGCGATCGAAGATGATGATGTCGATCGCCGGATCCACCGCGCTCAGCAAGCCCTCGTGGGCGCTGGAGCATCGCGTCACGCTCTCGCCGACCTCCTCTAGGGCGCGGCAGATGAACGCAGCCGTCTGGTCGTCGTCTTCGATCAGCAGGACATTCATGGCGCATCTCTCATGGGAAGATGGTAAGTCACCGCCGCCAGGGGCGTGTCATACGATTTTGTGAGGTCTCCGGTGCGCATGGCGACCGCGTGCTCACGTAGACTGCCGCTTGAGTTCAATCATGCGGGGATGGCAGGCGCGATGCGAAGGAACTGGGGCCGCACGCTTGCTGTGTTGCTTGTTGCGGGGGCTTGCTCGTCGCCCGTGTGGGCAGAGCCGGAGTCACCTTGGTTGCCCACGCGAGCGGCTGCGGCCGATGTCGGTGAGAGCTACGCGGGTTATCGGCAGCTGCTCACCCTCTACGAGCGTTTTCGCGCGCTGGCGCAGGGCGAATGGCACTAGGGAGTCGCGGACTACTCGCTGGCGGCGATGCGGGCTCAGCACCAAGCACTGATCGAGCTTCGCACCGGCTTGGATGCGATCGACGATCAGGATTGGCCGATTCCCCTGCGCGCCCACAACGTGCCAGGGCACCTATTCGATTCCCTAGTATCCTGAGTTGGAAGTTCGTGGATGAATTCGCACGCGAGTTTTTATCCCTGAGCGCGGCGCGACGACGAGCGTGGCAGGCCCCACGGGAGGAAGAGCAACGCGTTCAGGGGCGAAAGGGTGCCGCGAATTCATCCACGAACTTCTAACTCAGGACACTAGAGCAGCGCCGCGACAAACGTCTGATCCGTGGCGATCCCCGCCTGTACTTCATCAGCGGCATCCGGGCTGAAGGCTGGGCCATGTACCTTGAGGAGATGATCCTGCAGACGGGCTTGCTCAGCGATCGGCCGAAGACTCGCGAGATCCACTACATCTTGCAAGCCAAGCGTGCCGCGCGCGTGATGCCGGAGCTTCAGATGCACAAGAACGCGTGGACCTACGCCCAGGCCCTCGACTCCCTCACCACCCGAACGCCCTACTGGATGGGGCCGAACGATGCGATCGCCCGCTTCGATCTAGAGCTTTACTTGCGCCAGCCAGGCTACGGTATCGGCTATTACATGGGTAAGGTTGAGCTGGAAGCGTTGCTGGCCGAGGTGGCGTCGCAGCGCGGTAGGCGTTTCGATCTGGGTGCCTTCCACGATCGCTTTCGCGCATCGGAGCAGATTCCGATCTCGCTCATCCGCTGGGAGATGACCGGCCGTGACAACCAAGTGGCGACGATGTGGTGGGCGCTGCTCAGCCTTGGTGCGTGGGGCGGGAACTGACGCTGCGTACCAGGCCCGCTCGCCCTAGCTAGGGAACTGCACCACGCGCCAGTAGGCATCGATCATCCTGATTGCGTTGAGGAAGCTCGGGCCCGAGTGTTGCTTGACGAGGAAGCCGGCGACGTTGCGATCGTAGGCACGGAAGCGATCTTCCTCATCGTTGGAGGTGGTCAGCACGAAAACGATGGCATCGTGCAGATCGGAATCTTGACGGACCTCCTGCAGGAACTCATGGCCGTTCATGCGGGGCATGTTGATGTCGAGGAGGATGAGATAAGGCTTGGGAATGAGACCTCCTCGCAGCATTTCCAGGGCTTCAATGCCATCGGCGGCGACGGAGATAGGGTTGGCGATTTTCTCCTTTTCGAAGGAGCGCTTGAGCAGCGTTACATCCAGCTGATCGTCCTCCACCAGGAGGATGTGAACCTCCTTACTCCCTGTTGCCTGCGGTGCCACCGGATGCTCCTTTCGTTTGGTAGTGCCTCGGCCACGTGAAGTGCACGCCGGTACCGCGTCGTCCGGCTTGCGAGTCGATCCAACAGCGCCCACCCTGCCATCGCACGAGCTTCTGTACGATAGAAAGTCCCAGGCCTGAGCCCTCCACCACATCGCGCGACTTCAGCGTCTGGAACATCTTGAACACGCGCTCGTGGTAGCGAGGGTCGATGCCAGGCCCATCGTCGGTGACCGAGAACGTGACCTCATCGTTGGTGCTGTCAGCGGCGGCGATTTCGATGGTGCCAGCGATCTTGTCATGGTGCTTGACCGCGTTGGAGATGAGATTGCCAAAGATCTGCCGTAGCGGCGTGGCAGCTGTCTGTAGCGTGGGCATTTCCGGAGCTACGGAAATCGTGAAATCCTCAGGCGCAGCCACCTCTGCGATCACCTCGCGGAGCAGAGCACCCACATCAACTTCCCGGGGTGCTTCCTTCATCTTGCCGACGCGCGAGTAGAGCAGGATGTCATCGAGCAGGGCCTCGAGCCGCTGGACGCGACCGCGCAGCATGTCGAGCTTGTCGGTGGCCTCTTCAGGCGTTTGTCCCTGCAGGTCCTCGGCGATCCATTCGGCGAGGCTGTCGATGCTGCGCATGGGGGCGCGTAGGTCGTGCGAGGCGATGTAGGCGAACTGCTCGAGCTCGGTGTTGGCGTGTTCCAGTTCTAGCTGCGTCGCTCGCAACTCGGAGATGTCGTTGGCGATGCTGCAAATCGCGTAGATCTCATCGTAGGCATCGTAGAGGGGGAATTGGGAGGCGATGAGGTGAACGTTGCATGAGCGTGAGCGGAAGCTCACGGCGAAGCTCACAGCTTGCGGCTCGCGCCGCAGGGTCTCGCGGTGCTCATCCAGGGCGCTGGCGAATTCCTCGGGCAGTACCTCACCTAGCGGCTTGCCTGTAATCGAGGGTCCGTCCAGGCCGAACTCCTCCACCGTGCGGCTGTTGAGGCTGATGATGTTGCCCAGCGGGTCAGTGATCAAGATGTAGGCGTTGGCGTTGTCCAGTACCGAACGGAAATCATAGCGTGCTTGGCGTAGGGACGCTTCCTGTCGCTTGCCGAGCACGATGTCAGCGATTCGCGTGCCTAGGGTAATGTCCATTGGCTCCCAGGGCCGGGACCGCCCGCGGATTACCTGGCGCCAGCGACCGAAGGACGCCCGCGGTGAGAGGTGGAAGCCAGCGGCATCGCGGCTGATACGCTTCTCCGGGCGCCCCGCCCAGTTGACCTGCTCGGATTGTTCCTCGCGAAACCACATGACGTAGTCCTCGATCGAGGCGCTAACGGGCACCGCGAGGACGCCGCTGGCGAAGGGCTGCGCGGCGGTGATGAGGGCCGTATCGCGCGCAATCGAGTCGGTGACGAACACCCGCTTGTCGTGGTGGGCCTCGAGCCACGCGATGAGTTCGCGCGTGAAGGACACCTCGGGAATCTGGCCGAAGGCAAGGTACTTGCCCGACACGCGCAGGATCATGCCGTCCGCGTCCACCGCATCCAGCATCTTTTGGTGCTGAGACTTCATGGCCTTCAACAGCGATTCGTCTGGGCTCAGGGCGGCGGTGAGCTCGCGGACAGTGGCTTCGCGATGGCTTGTGCTGGTCTGGGCAGCGTGCCGGGCGCTATTGCTGAGCACGGCGGAGAAGGTATGGCCCAGCAGTTCGGCCACCATGCGCATGGGATAGGGCACGTGTAGCGGTTGCGAATGATGGCAAGCGATCAGCCCCCACAGCTTCTCGTTTTGCATCACGGAGATCGACATGGAGGCGGCCACCTGCATGTTGGCTAGGTACTCGAGGTGTACCGGCGAGACGGCGCGTAGGACCGAGTGGGTGAGATCGACTTGCTCGGACTCGCTCGGCCAGCGATCGCCTGGCACCAAGGCGACTGGCGCGTAGCTCACGTTGGGGATCAGGCGCAGGAAGTTCCTCGCATACAGGGTGCGGGCCTGGCGCGGGATGTCCGACGCGGGAAATCGCATACCCTCGTAGCTCACCATGTGGGTGGCGCGACTCTCGGCGATCACCTCGCCGTTCCAATCCTCATCGAAGCGATACAGCTTGACTCGGTCAAAGCCGGTCAGGGCGCGCACTTCGTTCACCACGTACGCCTGCAGCTGGTGTTGACTCTCTACTTGCTGCAGACGGGTGGCGAACTGGGCGGCGCGCGCGAACAGATCCTGCGGGCTTGGCGCGCCGCTGGCTTGGGTCTCGCCCGCAGGTTCCAGCTCGAGGATCAGACCCGGTCCGCTGCGGTGCATAACTGCGTGAAAGCTGCCGCGCCCATTGCGCGGCTGGACTTCCCGGTAGCGTACGGGGGCGAGGGCGCCGGCCAGGGCCTGTTCCAGGCCCTCCAGGTCTTGCTCGGCGAAGAGTACCGATGCCGAAAGGCCGATGAGATCTGCTAGCTCACGCTCGAACAGCGTTACGCAGTTGGCGCTGACGAAGCGAACCGTACGCTGCTCATCAAGCCCCAAGAGGTATCCGTGGGGCTGGATCGTTCCGGGGATATGTATGGGTTCGCGATCGCAGCGCTCGATGGCCTCACGAAGCTCGGCGTCTGTCAGGGCTTGGCCCGAGACTGGGTCTTGGCTCACGGTCGGGGGGTCCTCGTAAACGCGAGCGCGTGCGGCATCGAACGGCGCCGCGACGCATCAGCCCGCCATGATCGGCGAGCAGACCGTCCCGTGTCTACGAGGGCCAAGCGCAGGCGGCGCCCGTGGTGGCGGCCGCCTGCGCTCGGAGCTCAGGGCTCGGGCCCGCTCAGTTCGCCGTGCCGGTGATTACCAGTCGGACTGAGTCATTCCCGATGAGCGGGATTCCCGAACGGACGCAGTCCCAGATGATGCCCGTCACCACCCAACCGGACACCTCGTCGCGCGTGTCATTGGCGCAGACGACCGGGTCGGTCACGCTGAGGCCCGTCACCGTGCCGTTCAAGCGGTTGCCTTCGTTGCCGGGCACGTTGGCGCGCACGAGGATGCGCAGCTGATCCCCTGGGGTCACGTTGAGCCCGGCGGCTTCGCAGTCAAACGCTTCAACCGCCATGTTCTCGGCCAGGGGGATGACCACGGACTGCGGGTCGCTGAGGTTCTCGCAGAAAGCCACTAGGGCATTGCCCCCCGCAACGCTGCCGCCGACGCTTGCGTCGGCGGTCTCGAGTATCAGGCGCGTGTCCGAGCTCACCGATCCTGAGAAACCGAACAGGAACTCGATTCTCTCCTCGTTATCTGCGCTTACGAGGCTTGCGCCGATGGCGATCCGCTCACCGCGACTGGCGTTTAGGGCGGCCAAGCCCGCGGCGTTCAGGGGCACCGTGATGGTGGCGTCGCGATCGCGCCCGCTCGCCGTGACGCCGCCGAATTGCGGGCCGTCTGCCAGGTCCTCGAACCCAGCCATGCCGCCGGTGCCGCCGATGAGTGCGTCGATGTCGGTAGTCACCTCATTGAGGGCGAGGGTTTCGAAGCCCTGATCGCTGACCAGGCCGTTGTCCTCTAGACGCAAGCGCAGGCTCGCGCCGACGATCTCCTCGCTTACGCCGTCCAGGTTGAAGACGAAGAAGCTATAGGTGGGGTCTCCGGAGACCGCATCCCCGGTGAGGTAGTTCATATTGGTGGGGTTGTGCAGGCCCCGTCGATACCAGCCGCGGTCGTCGGCGGCGATGTCGTGGGCGAGGGCAGGGGCGAGCCCTAGCGCGACGGAGAGCGAAACTACGATGGCTGAGTAGTACTTCATGAGACTGACTCCTTAGATTATCCGTAATGTCGGAGACCGCGTGAGATGCCCTTCTTCGGGCCAGCAGCTCGGATAGTAACGGTTCCGGCGATCGTCGCGGCAACCCTGAGGGTGACCGCCAGAGCCGATTGGGCGGTCGCGCCCCGTGCTGCTGTGGCTGATGGGTGCCTATGTCGATGGTTGAGTGAGAGGAATGCGCGCCAGAACACACTGACTGGCCTATGAACTTCCATTAGAGAGGCAAGCGCGTGTTGCTACCTGTTACTCGAGCCGATACGACCTCATTGGCCGCCACCATGCCGGCTATCCCTCCCCCGGGCGATGCACTTTGGGGCAGGGGCTTACGCGCAGTCACGATGCTTATCTGCGCCTCCATGCTGGTGGGGTGCGGCGGCGGTGCAGCACCGAGCGCATCGCTCATGGACGAACCTGAGCCGCCTGCGCCGCCGCCGCCGGTCCTTGCCGCTCGGCAAACCGCCGACCAGCCCGACTTGATCGTCGATGCTTATCAAGTCCACGTGATCTACGCCGTGCCTGCCGACGGCATTGACCGGGAACTCGACCGCGACGGCACGATCGCCGGCACCGCGGCCGCATCGAACCGCTTCTTCGAGGACGCCAGCGGCGGCAAGACGATTCGCTATGACCTCAATCTCGAAGGCGAACTCGATGTGACCTACCTGGCCCTGCCACGGGAGGATGCGTTCTACGCGGAGCAGGGCGTCTTCGCGCGCGACGCGCTCGAGACGGATGTCCTCAGCGCCGGCTTCACCGACGCGCAAAAGGCCTACCTGGTGTACTACGAGGGAGCCAACAACGCCGCGTGCGGCAGCGGCCCCGCCTTGGGCACCGGTGACCCTGTCGCCGCCCTGTACCTCAAGGGGACCCCAAGCGGCACCCGCGGCTGCGAGAGCAGCCGCTTCGCTGGCGCCGATGACACGCCGGGCTTCTGGGAATGGGTCGCCGCCCACGAGGTATTGCACATCCTCGCCTTCGTCGATCCCTGTGCACCGCGCTACAACGCGGCGGCGCCCTCGCACGTGGGCGATAGTCCTTCGGATCTCATGTACGCCGGGCCGGAGCCGTGGTTTCCGACCACTGTGGACATCGACCAAGACGACTACTACGGGGCCGGGGTGCCGGCAGGCTGCGGTCAGAACCTGTTCTTCAGCGCCTTCCTCGAGCCTCAGGATGGCGATCAGATCCCGACCAACTTCCACCATTGATGCACCGTGCCTAGGCGGGGTTGGGCCCGCGAAAGGACTGCCGTAAGCTGGCGAGCATCGTCTCTGCCCTTACGGTACCTTTATGGTCAACGAGTCTAGGCCCGAGCAGACCCTGTCACGCGCCGAAGGGATCTTCGTGCGCATCTCCGTGCTGCAAACGATCCTCGCCCTAGCGGGCTTGTTCACCGGCGCGGTCGCCCTGTGGGCGGCGTTGACGGAAACCGATGCCGTGCGCAAGCAGCAGTTGGCGAGCGTACTGCCTGATCTCGTGTTCGCCCAGAGCTACAACGAGGCGGGAGAGGATGCGCGTTTCACCTTTTTGGCGGTGAATAACGGTATCGGTCCAGCCCGAGTGCGCGCGATGCGGGTCCGGGTAGACGAGGTGGCACAGACTGACTGGGGAGCCATGCTGACGGCGCTCGGTGCCGAGGCGGATTACCGTTACGGTCAAAGCCAGATCGCTGGGCGCTTGGTTCGCTCAGGTGAGCTCATCGAGGTGTTCCAGTCGCGCGATCCTGAGGTGGTTGAGCTCATCCTGGGCAACCGCGAGCGGATCGACGTGGACGTGTGCTTTTGCTCCGTCTTCGATGAATGCTGGACGCCCACAGCGTCGGTGACGGACCTGCCGACACCGGTGGAGCAATGCCCTGACTACGGCGGGGAGCAGTTTCTTCAATAGCCGTGGGTGCGCGAATCCGCGCCTGCGGTGAGCCGGTTTTCAAGCGGCCCACGCCTATAGCGATACGTGGGCGCCGGTGCGTCTGCGAGGGAAGAATATCCACACCCCCAGGGACGGGGTTGTACTCCCCTCTTCCCGGTGGTGCCCCGGCACTGGCGGCTTACCTCGCTCAGCCCGACCAGTGTCCGGGGTGTCAGTTCCCCGTACGCCTTGCTGGTCACAGACAGGCGCGGCGAGCTGCTCTATCTGGGGGGCTATTTTGATCATCCTGCCGCAAGCGTCGCGCGTGGTGAGCAGATCATGGCAACGTTAACCACCGGATATGGGACTGAGTCGCTGCCGATCTTCGGCTGCGCTATCGACGCATCACTGCGTCAGCAACTCGATCCGCTGGCGCTAGTGTGCTGTCCCAGAAGTTCGTTGAAAAATACGCGGGTACTTCTCGCCCCTGAGTACGTTGCTCCTCCTCCCGTGGGGCCTGCCACGCTCGTCGTCGCGCCGCACCCAGGAACGAAAGGCCCCGTGCGTATTTTCAACGGACTTCTGGGGCAGCACACTAGGTGGGCGGGGGAGCAGCGGTTGATGTTCACTGGGGCGTAACCGCGCGCGCCTCGACGCTCGCACATGTTTAGTCGATCCGGCGAATTTAACCCGACAACTATGTGAGCTACTTCACGTGGACGCGCGCGAACTCGACCTTAGATCGCCAGCGTGTCCAGGGCACGAGCTGCTCAAATACTCTCCATGCCTTTACAGCTGCCCGTGGCAGCCAGCGGAATTGGAGACAGACGATGCGCATACGCACTGCCACCACCTTGGTGCTGGTAACCCTTGCTGTTCCCGCGACATGGCTCGCGACTAGCGATCAAAATTATTCGGTAAAGCGCGCACGCCCGGCCCCGGTGCCGGTAGCGGCGGTGCCGCCTGATTCAACCCGCGTGCTGGCCAGCAACGAGGAAGCCGATACGCACCTTGCGGCCACGGCTGTCACGACCGTACCAATGCCGCAAGGGTTCCCCTGGTCTCAGGCAAGCGATACGGAGTCGCCGGCGCTGCCAAGACCGCCCACCGGTGCCGACGTGCCCGGTGAGACGAGCAAGATGAGCAACGCGGTGGCGGCGCTGGCTTGGCAGGGGGGCGACGGGTTGGTCCGAGTGCTCAGTGCCTACGATGCTCTGCCACAACAAGCGGCCCTCGCCGCTATCAACGCGCGGGTTCTGCGCGACTTCCCCGCGGTTGGCATCGCGGAACTCGAGTTGCCCGCGAGTGCGCTTGCGCAGCTGAGCCTTCGCAGCGATATCGATCTGCTTGCCCTCGATGAGCCGGTTGCCGGCGCTTCGTGGATCAAACGTCACGCGGTGCGTCGCCCGGGCTTGCTATCCCCCAATAACTACAGTCCGGCTGATGATGTGCGTGTCGCCGTCCTCGACACCGGCGTCTCCGATCACCAAGACCTCAACGTCACGGCTCGAGCCGACTGCACCGCCGGCGCACGCGGCGCCACCCGTTCGATCGAGGACCGATTCGACGTGCGGGCCTTCGACGGCAGTAACGGTGATCACGCCTGGAACGGAGCTTGGGTCGAGGGCGGTGAGTCCGACGGCGTCAGAAACGGGTCGATCGAAGTCAACAGCTACTACGGCGCCTGTCTTGCGGGCGCCTGCCTGGAGCTAGAGGCTCGCCAGGTGGGCAGAAGCGCCAGCCGCAGCTTTGATATCGCCGGGGCGGGTGATGCCACGCTCTCTTACATGGTGGGCAACGCCGCTGGCACGGGTGAGGTGGTGGTCGAGATCTCGGCGGATGGAAACGCCTTCGAGACTCTCGAGAGCTATCGCCTCGAGCAGGCCAATGGCGTGACCGGCGTTAGCATGGACATCTCGCGCTTTGCCAGCGCTGATACGACGGTCCGTGCCCGTATCGTGCGCTCGTCTTCTGATGCGAGTTCTGGCTTCGGCGTGCTCGGCATCGACAACCTCCGTATCGATGCGGTGCTGCCCCAAGAAGCCTGTGTAGCCGCAGGTGCTAGTGTGCAGGATGCCGAGAGCGGCACCCTTCGCGACATCTTCACGTCCCGCGTGTTTAGCAATAACAACGGAACCCTTAGCTTCGCGTCCGGCTGGATCGAGGTGGGCGAGAGTGATGGCGCTCTGCGCGGATTCCTAGAGGTGGACAACGATTTCGGTCTATGTCTGAGCGGTGATTGCCTCCAGGTCGAGACTGGCGATGCGAACGATGCGGTGGTGCGCAAGATGAATCTTGCCGGCGCCGCCGGCGCGGAGCTGAGCTTCACCTACTCGCATACGCTCGGTGGCACGATCGCGCTGGAGGCGTCATCGGACGGCGGCGCAGGTTGGTCAACGCTCGAGACCTTCGTCATGGACCGGGTCGTCCACGACAGGGCCCTCAGCGTTGATCTGCTGCCCTACGCCAGCGAGCAGACCCAGCTGCGCTTCCGTGTGCTGGCGCCTGGGAGCCTTGAGGGGCCGGGAGGCAATCCCAATCGCGAAGGCATGCTGGGCATCGACAACTTGGAGATTCATGTCACGGCCAGTGACGTCGATGGCTACGATCAAAAGGGGCATGGTACGCACGTGGCAGGCATCGTCGCCGCGTCGCCGACCACCTTGTTCGACCATCGCGGCATCGCGCCTGGCGCGGGAATCGTCTCCGTTCGCGTGCTCGACGGCGAAGGACGTGGCTATACCTCAGACGTCATCGCCGGACTAGACTGGGTGCTGGCGAATGCCGATGACGAGAAAATTCGCGTGGTTAACCTATCCCTTGGCAAGGCCGTGCTCGAGAGCGCGTCTACCGATCCACTGGTGCGTGCGGTAGAGGCCGCCTGGGATGCGGGCCTGGTCGTCGTGGCCTCGGCAGGAAATTACGGTCGCGACGGCAACTTTACGATCACCAGCCCAGGCAACTCGCCGAAGGTGATCACGGTTGGCTCCATCACCGATCAGAATACCCCCGAGCTTGGCGATGATTACGTGTCCACCTACTCCTCGCGTGGGCCCACGCTGGTCGATCACTACCTGAAACCTGATCTGCTGGCGCCGGGCAATCGAGTGGTCGCCTCCGTCGGTGCGTACTCGCAGCTTTACGTGGACTACCTCGATCGGCGCAACGGGTCTGATTACCTGGAACTGTCAGGCACCAGCATGGCGGCCGCGATGGCCTCCGGTGCGGTAGTGCTCATGCTGTCGAAGGATCCGCAGCTGAACCCTGGCACGGTCAAGGCGCGGCTGATGCGCTCCGCGCGCAAGGTGCAGGGCACCATTCTCGAGACCGGCGCTGGCGTGCTCGACATCGAGGGTGCGATGGACGAGAGCGGCTGGATCTCAGGCCAGGCCTTGTCGCCGCGCCTTGCGCGCAGCAACGATGGTGCCACGGCCCTGATCGAAAACACGGCCGCCCTTTGGGGACACCCAGCGTGGTCGAATGCCTACCTGTGGAGCGACGGCTACCTCTGGTCCGACGCTTACCTGTGGAGCGATGGGTACCTGTGGAGTGATGCGTACCTGTGGAGCGATGGCTATCTGTGGTCCGATGCCTACCTGTGGAGTGACGGGTATCTGTGGAGTGATGCCTACCTGTGGTCCGATGGGTACCTGTGGTCCGATGCGGTTCGTGACCTGGTGCCGCTGAATTCAGCGGGCGCGATGGGGAGTAGTCTTGCGGACGACTGAGTGACCGACTGCGGCGGTCAGCGGGTGGGCAGCAGTGATGTTCCCGCCCGCGGCCGCGAAGCCTGCGCGTACGGGCGACGAGTGATCGCCAGCTGTACCTGAGGCCGCGGGATTGGGCAAGCGGACGAGTTCAGTCGCGGCGCGCTTGTTCTTGGTAGCGAGCCACCTCGTCCGCCGTCGGCGGCGAGCATCCTCGCCGGGATACGTTGATTGCGGCGGCGGCGCACGCAGCATCCAGGAGGTCGGCGAGAGCCTCTCGGCTCAGCTGCACTCGGCCTCCAGGCAGCGCGTCTGCACGCACCAAACCGGCGAGAAATGCCGAGTGGAAGGTGTCTCCCGCCCCGACCGTGTCCTCCACCCGCGCAACGGCGTAGGCAGGGCACTCGAGCTGCCCTTGAGCATCGATCAGGACGCTGCCGCCGGAGCCTTCGGTCAGCACGACCATACCGCCGTTAGGCATCCGTTCGTGTACGCGAACCGCTGCCTCGCGGGCAGTGGGTGCGAGATCCATGGCGTCGAGGTCTTCGTCGCTGGCTTTGATGAGGTCGCACCATGAAAACAAGGACCGCACACCGCTTAGGTAAGCCTGGGTGTCGACGCTTGCGCCGAGGCGAATGTTGATGTCCACGCTGATCAGCACCCCACGCTCCCTGAGCAAGCCGAACAGCCGCCTTAGCTTCGGCAGTTGGCTCGGGGTGATCGCCAGGGATCCCGTGTGAAAGATCTGAAGCGACGCCGGGAGCAGGTCGCGTAGCGCTTCGAAGGTGGTGTCCTTGTCGGCGATGCCCTCTCGGTAGAGGCGATAGCTCGGCATACCGTCCGCAGCCACCGTGACCAAGGCCAGTGACGTCGGCCACGGCGAACGTCGTGGATTGATTGCCTTTACGCCTTCGTGGTGAAGGGCCTCCAGCAGCTGCTGGCCGAAGCCATCGTCCGACAAGGGCGAGAGATAGCTCACGTCCATGCCCTGGCGTGCAAGGCCGATGGCCACGTTGAAGGGCGAGCCGCCCAGGTGCGGTTGGTAGCTGCCAGCGCCTGTCGCGATGAAATCGATGAGGGCCTCACCCACGACGGCGATACTCATGGCGCGGGCAGCTCCTGGGTCCGACCGCGCGGGTGCATTCGGGCGGCCCTGTAGATCGCATCGATGGCCGCCATGTTTGCTATGGCGTCTTGACCGCCCGTGATGGCAGATGCCGTGCCGTCCATCACGGCCTTCACGTGGCGCAGCTGGTGCCAGTAGGTCGAGTTGCCGGTCACTCGCTCGGTCTGCGTCGGGCCGCTCCTTACCTGCCAGCGTAGCTCGTGTCCGGACTGAGGGGCGATCGGGTTGTCGATGCTGAGATGACCGTGGGTGCCCATCACGTGCAGGCGAGCGCTGATCCCCGGCGCAAGGCGCGTGTCCATAGAGCAGGAGACCGTGGCGGGGACGCCGTCGAAGTGGAGCGTCGCGTGCATGGAGATGTCGATGCCCGGTTGGCCTTGCTCAGCGTGTGCGGTATGCACCCTGGGTTCAGTGCCCATGACCGCACGCACCCAATGCACGGGATAGCAGCCGAGATCCATTAGGGCCCCGCCACCCAGCTCCAGCGTATGGCGCAGCTCCCCTGCGCGATAGGGAATGGGGACGTTGAAGTGCGCCTCGAGCTGGGTGGGCCTGCCGATCGTATCTGATCGCAGGAGCTCCAGCGTGCGATCCATCAGGGGATGGAAGCGGTAGTGGAAGGCCTCGATCACCGGTTGCGAGGCGCTCTGTCCGGCGTGAACCATGCGCACGGCCTGCGCAGCGTTCATGGCGAAGGGCTTCTCGCACAGTACCGCCTTGCCCGCACTGACGGCAGCAAGGGTCAGTTCCAGGTGCGCATGCGGGGGCAAGGCGTTGTACACCAAATCCACCTGATCGCTGCGGAGCAACGCGGCGTAGTCGCGCTCGACGTCGGCGATCCCATGCTCGGCGGCGAACTGTTCGGCGCGTGCTGGCGAACTCGCGGCCACCCGCGTGACCACCACATCGTCCATCGTGGCGGCTGGCGTCAGGATGGCTTGCGGTGCGATGCGCGATGCGCCGAGCAGTCCTATCCTCAGGGTCATGGCGAGAAGGTCTCTGGGTGCGAGCAACGAATGGTGAAGGACCGCGCGCGAAAGTCGACGTGGGCCTCGGCCCAGTAAGCCTCGCATGCTCGCCTCAAGAGTAGCGTATGAGTAGGCGAGGGGCGCACCTCGAAGGTGCCGCGGAAGGCAGGGTGGTGATTGCGCAAGCGGATCATGCCCATGAGTCTGCGCACCACGGGCCTCGCTAGCTCGGCCTCCACTTCTGGTTGCGTGTAGTAGCGGCGATTCACGTCGCGCCCCACGCCGCTGCGCGCGAACCCCGCCACATCGTTGCTGCCTGCTAGCAATCCCACATAGTAGATTTGCGCGATGCCTGGTGAGAACAGCTGCACGAGGCGAGCGGCCAGGTAGGCCTCGTCATCGGCCCCCAGCGCATCGTAGTAGGTGCAATTGATCTGGTGCACGTCGACGTTGCCGGCGGCGGCGCCGGAGGCGCGCGCACTGACCCCGCCGCTATGGCGATGAATCCTAGCGACCAGCGCGTCTACGGCTGCGTCGTCCAGCAGCCCGGGGCGGTGGGGCGGGAGCTTGTCGGCGGCCACGTCGCCAACGTCGATGCCATCGTGCGTGTCGAGCACGGTGATGGCGTTGCGCGGACGTGCAGCGAGCCATCGCTTCAGACTCAAGCTGTTGCCCTCGAACAAGCTGTGCAGCAGCAGGGGGCCGAGGGCGAAATCGTACACCCAATCAACATGTTGGGCGACGTCGCCTTGGCGTTCGAAGTGCGTGTGGGTCTCGGCGAGCACCTCGAGCCCCAGCGCGTGGGCTTTGCGGCTCAGGCGATCGATGTAGGCGAAGGTGGCGGGGGTGAGGAAGCAACTGGTGCCGCGGGTTTTCACGGTGAAGCCGACGGCGTCCAGGCGCACCCGCCGCGCGCCGGACTTGGCCAGCGCGGTAAGCACTGCGTCCAGGTAGACCTCGGTTTGGTGATGGTCCGGGTTTAGGTCTATCTGCCGCTGCGTGAAGGTGGCCCAGAGACGTTCGCTCGTGCCGTCGCCAAGCTCACACTCGACGAACGGATCATCGGCGCCGATCACGAATAGGGCCTGCCGATCAGGGTCACTCATCCCGCCTGGAAACACCTGCTGCTCGGTGAGGAACATGCCGGCGTAGGGTGAGTGAGCGCCGTGGGTCAGGTAGTGCTGGAATTGCGCCGAGTGAGAAGAGATGTGGTTGACGATTAGATCGACCACCAGGTTCGTCTTCGCGGCGAGCGCACGCACGTCACCCCAGTCCCCCAGTACGGGGTCGACCGCCAGGTGGTCCGTGGGATCGAAGCCCGCGTCCGCGCCGCTGATGGAATCGTAGAAGGGAAGCAGGTGCAGACCGCCGAAGAGGCCCGCCAGCGGGCCTTCCAGGAGGGATTTCAGGTCCTTTAGGGTCCCGTCACCCAGGCGATCGCCGTAGGCGATCAGCTGCACCTCATGTGACATCGTCACCGGTGACCAACACTGCTTTGAACAGCCCTTCCTTAGCGGCGCCGAAATCGGCGAAGGCTTGCTCTACCTCGTTCAAGGCGTAGGAGGTGATCAGCGGCGTGGTCTGCAGGGTGCCGGCACGCAGCATCTCAAGGCCGGCGAGCATCGCCGTGTGCTTTTCCTCGTCGCGCCGCACGTGGCCGTTCACCACGTCGATCGACTTGAAGTTCCACAGCTTCATGTCGATGTTGCGCATGCCCTCGTTAGACTCGTGGTAACCGATAATGATGATACGGCCGTGTTGGGTGACGAGATCCGTGCACAGCTCGAGCGTCGCCGGCACGCCACCGGCTTCGATCACCACCTGCGCTAATCCGGTAGCCCGATCTGCCACCACCACCTCATCGGGGTGCAAGGTGCGGTGGGCGCCGAGGCGAGCCGCCATGTCGCGGCGGTAGGGGATCGGATCGATGGCGGTGATCTCGCCGGCCCCTTGGTTGCGCGCGAGCTGCAGGCAGATCAAGCCCATGAAGCCGCAGCCCACCACGGCGACGCGGTCGCCCTCGCGCACGCCGAAGCGCTCGCTGGCATGAACGCAGCACGCGACGGGCTCGCCAAGCGCGGCGATCGGATCGATCTCCGCCGGCACCTTCGCCAGCAGGTCGATGGGAGCGACGAAGTAGTCCGCGTAGGCGCCGCCGAGCGCCGTGACCGTCTCGCCGACGGCGAATTCGGTGACGCCCGCGCCCAGTGCGACGATCGTGCCGGTGCCTTCGTGGCCCAGCAGGGTCTCGCCCTGGGTCAGTCGGTCGCGGGAGCGGTAGGTGAAGAGGTCACCGCCGCAGACGCCGCAGCCGATGGTCTTCACTAGCACCTCGCCGGCGGCGGGCTGGGGGATGTCGCGCTGATTTAGGGTGAAGCCGCCCTTGCCGAGCATCGCTGCCTGCATCGAAAGTCTCCGTCGGTCTTGTAAGGAGGAACACCGCGTCTACCAGTCCAGGGGAAGTTGGTTTTCGCAGGCGCGGTGCTCCCGCCAGGGGTCGGTCAGAAGTCGTAGCGCAGGGAGGCGCTGATCGATCTGCCGTTCAGCACTTCGGCGCCGTAGAGGCTCTGACCCTGAAACTCCACGATGCCCCCTTCGCCGAAGCTGGCCACGTACTCGTCGGTCAGGTTGTTGGCGTTCAGGGAGAGGGAGAACTTGTCGGTGACGAAGAACGTGGCGTAGGCGTGGATCAGCGTGTACGCGTCCTGCTGGATCGTCTCCGTGTCACCGATGAAGAAGTCACCGCTGCCGACGAAGGTGAGGCCGCCGGAGAAGCGGTCGTTGTTGTAGCCGGCGTTCACCGTGTAGATGTAGTCGGCCTGGCGATTCGGGCGGTTACCGATGTTCTCGGGCGCCGTGTCGCTGTCGACGATCTCCGCGTCGGTCCAGGTGAAGTTGGCGTTAACGTCGAGCACGTCAGCGATGCTGAACACCGTTTCGATCTCCGCACCGTTGGCCTCGTACTCCTGCACGAAGACGTTGCCCGTGGTGACCTCGGATTGGGTCTCCTGGGTCTCGGCGCGGAAGAAGGTTACGAACAGATCGAATAGGTTGTGGTTCAGTTTGTAGCCGATTTCGTACTGGAGCACGTCGTCGATGCCGTCGCTGATGCCGGCGTTGGCAGCCAGTACGCGATCGGCGCCGCCGTCGAAGAGGCGGTCGGCCACGATCACACCGCCTTCGCTCACGCGGGCGAACACGGCCTGGTTATCGCCGATGTTGAAGTTGCCGCCGATGGACCAGGAGGTGTAGCCGGGGTCGTAGTCGTGCACCGTGCCGTTGCTCAGGTCCGAGACGCTGCAGACGTCGAGGGGATCGGTGGTGTCGCCGTCGCCGTTGTTGTCGCAGGGCAGGGTGTCGCCGAGGAAGCCGCCGGCGCCGGCGGCCACGCCGCGCACGTCCACCTCGTCACGGCGCACGCTGGCGTTGAAGCTGACGCGGTCGAGGTCCACGGTGAGGTCCAGGAAGGGGGCGATGGTGGTGTACTCGAGGTCGACCAGGCGCGTAAGCAGACCGCGGCTGAAGGTGCCGTTGGCGTCGGAGTACTCCACGCCCGTGTCGCCATCGGTGATCAGCAGCGGCACGGCGTTGTCGCCATCGAAGGTGGTGATGAAACGGTCCCAGTTGGGCCAGTTCTGGCGGATCTCCTGCTGGGAGTAGTAGAGGCCACCGGTCAGGGTCACGGCGTCCGTGGCAGCGAAGCTCGCGCGCAGGTCGTTGACGACGAAGTTGAGGCTCTCGTTGAGGAAGTCGAGCTCGAGGTACTGCAGGGCGAGGCCGTCGTAGGCGTCACCGGCGTTCGGTCCTGCGGCCAGCACGACGGAGGGGTTGTCGCAGTTGCAGATGGCTGCGGCCAGGTCCGTGGCCACGCCGAGATCGCCGGCGCCGAAGGGCAGGGCGGAGATCTGGCCGCCGCTCACGTCGGAGACGCGGAAGCGGTTGATCAGGGACAGGCGATCGGTGAAGTCCCAGGAGAACTCCACGCCCAAGGCATCCACGCGCGATTCGATCTGGTCGCGCGGGCGACGCACGATCGGCGTGCCATTGGCGTCGGTCACGCTCTTGCTGGTGCGGAAGATGGTGCCAGCCGACTGGCTGCTGCCGTCCCAATCGCCGAAGGGCTCGAAGCCGCCGCCCGGTTGGGCGATGGACGGGAAGTTGTGGTAGGTCGCCAGGTTTTCGTCGAGGTGCTTGAAGTAGAAGCGGATGTAACCCTGATCGAACTCGCGGGTGATGTTGGCCTTGATCTGGCCGCCGGTGGTGGCGTTGTATCCGACGTCGCGAACGCCTTCACCCTCGCGCCAGTAGCCGCCGACGAAGCCGTACCAGTTGTCCGAGATGCGCCCGCCGTAGCCGAAGTCAAAGCGCAGCTCGTCGTAGTCGAGGCCGAAGCTAAGGCCGGCGGAGCCGCCCTCGTCACGCCCCGTTCGGCTAATGTGGTTGATGATGCCGCCGGGCGCATCACTGGCGAGGGTGGAGGCGCTGCCGCCACGAATGGCCTCGATGCGCTCCAGGTTGAAGTCGGCGCGAACGAAGTTCGGAGTGTTGCCCACGATGATGTCGCCGAACTGCAGGATGGGCAGGCCGTCTTCCTGCAGCTGCACGTACTTGTAGCCGCCGGTGGCGAGCGGGATCCCGCGCACGGCGATGCTGCCGTTACCTTCACCGGTGGCAGGTTCGGAGCGGATACCGGGCAGGCTGCGATAGAGCTCGGCGATGCCGCGCGGCGAGTACTTGCCGATCTCATCGCCGTCGAGGCTGGAGATGGACACGCTCGTCTCGAGCTTGACGGCCTGACGCACCACACCGGTCACGATCACCTCTTCCAGGATCGATTCCGGCTCCTCCTCGCCGCCCTGCTGGGCCCCGGCGGGCGAGATCAGCAGTGCTGGCACCACGAGCGACCCGAGCAGTCGCCGACTTAGCTTGTTGAACATGAGTTCCCCCACTTGATTGCGGTCGACGCGCTGCGACCTGGTTGCCCTTGCAACTTCCCCCGGGCGGGAGAAATTGTTGCAATCTGCGCAACGATTGTCAAAAACTTATATAACTTACTGTTCTATATAACGCAATCGGTTGCGACATCGGCGAGTCGATGTGTTACCTTGAGGCCGGATCGTGGGGGTTGTTCGCCATCCGATTGGGGGCGCCACAGGGACGGGGAAAGGCTGACGGGGGAGCTATGGATTTCGCACTGCATACGATCGATCTGGTGATCATCGCCGTGTACTTCGTGTTCATGATCGGGGTGGGTCTCGCCTTCGCCGGCAAGAACGAGAACGCCCAGGACTACTTCCTGGCCGGTCGGCGCATGGTCTGGCCCCTCGTAGGCTTCTCCCTGTTCGCCTCGCAGATCTCGAGCACCACCCTGGTGGGCCTTGCGGGCGACGCCTACGCCACGGGCATCTCGGTCTACAACTACGAGTGGATGTCCGCCGTGCTAATGGCATTCTTCGCCGTGTTTTTGTTGCCGCAGTACCTGAAGTCCCAGGTCTACACGATGCCCGAGTACCTCGAGCGGCGCTTCGACGGTCGGGCGCGCACCTACTTCGCCCTGCTCACGCTGTTCTTGAATATCGTGCTGGACACGGCCGGCAGCCTGTACGCGGGGGCGCTCATCATGCAGCTGATCTGGCCGGACCTGCCGATCTGGCAGACGATTGCGGGCCTGGCCCTGGTGGCGGGGCTCTACACGATCGTGGGTGGCCTCTCGGCGGTAATGATCACGGACGTGATTCAGGCGGTGCTGCTGATCATCGGCTCGCTGCTGATCGCGACCTTCGCCTTCGCTGAGGCTGGGGGGTGGGAGAACATCACGGCGATGGTCGACCCTGAGCGCCTCAGCCTGATTCGACCCATGGACGACCCGAGCATGCCCTGGCTGGGGCTGGTGCTGGGGGTCCCCCTGCTTGGGTTCTACTTCTGGTGCACCAACCAGTTCATGGTGCAGCGGGTGTTAGGGGCCAAGGATGTGAACCACGGGCGTTGGGGAGCGCTGTTCGCGGGCCTTTTGAAGTTGCCCGTCCTATTCCTCATGGTGTTGCCGGGGACCGCGGCAATCGTGCTTTACCCGGAGCTAGAGCGACCCGATCTCGTGTTCCCGGTGCTGATGTTCGATCTGCTGCCGGTAGGCATTCTCGGCCTCGTGCTCGCCGGGTTCCTGGCTGCCTTGATGTCGCAGATCGACTCGACCCTGAACTCCGCCTCCACGCTAGTGACGATGGACTTCGTGCGCCGCTATCGACCAAACCTCTCAGGCGAGCAGCTGCTTAGAGTAGGCCGCTACGTGACCGTGCTCTTCATGCTCTTCGCCGTGCTGTGGGCGCCGCAGATCCAGAACTTCGGCTCCCTCTTCAAGTATCTGCAAAAGGTGCTCGCCTACGGGGTGCCGCCGGTAGTGTGTCTATTTCTGTTCGGCACCTTCTGGGCCCGCGCGAATGCGCAGGGGGCATTCGCGGCAATCGTCACAGGGCTGGTGAGTGCGGTCGTGCTGTTTGCGTTGAACGAGATTATGACGGTCACGAACATCCACTTCCTGCTCGTTGCGCCGATCATCTTCACGATCTGCTGCGTGCCCATGGTTTTCGTAAGCTTGGCAACGCAAGCCCCTTCGCCGGGGGCTATCCAGGACTACCTCTGGACGCGGAAGAAGTTCGCCGAGGAGTCCGCCTTACTCGCGGGCGTACCGTGGTATGCGAACTATCGCCTGCAGGCCGGCGCGATCGTGCTGATCTCGGCGGCGCTGGTGGTGTGGTTGTGGTGAGCGCCTCGCTCACCCCATGGCGCCGCAGGACTTGCGAATCACCAGTTCGGTCGGGAGCGTTTCTGACTCGGCGCTTTCCCCGGCGATCATGCTGAGGGCCTTATCCACCAGGAGTTGGCTGGCGCGCGAGATGTCCTGACGGATGGTGGTGAGCGCTGGGCTGAAGTAGCTGGCGAGGGTGATGTCGTCGTAGCCCACCACGGCGACGTCGGACGGCACGTTCGCGCCATGGTCGTGCAGGGCAGAGATGGCACTCATCGCGAGCAGGTCAGTGGTGCCGAAGAGGGCATCGAACGGAGGGCCGTCCTCGATGTGACGGCTCACCGCGGCGTGCCCAGCCAGGCGATCGTAGGCCGTCGGGATCACTAGCGATTCGTCGAAGGGCACGCCGGCACGTTCGAGCGCCGAGCGATAGCCGTCGAAGCGTAGGTTGGGCTCGGCGTCCTTGCAGTCGCCGAGGAAGGCGATGCGGCGCCGGCCGAGCTTCAGCAGGTGTTCGGTGGCACGGCGGGCGCCAGCCACGTTGTCACCGCCCACCGTGCAATACAGCTGATCATCGAATTGAGCGCCCCACACTACGAGCGGCACCTTGCTCTGGGCCATCTCGTTCAGATCGTTGTGGAAGCGGCGCTGGCCGATCACGATCAGCCCTTCCACGTTGCGCGTGTCGAAGGCGTCGCGAATCATCTCGGGAGAGGAGAGGGCGATCTTCGAGAGCAGCATGTTGTAGTTGCGCTCGCTGAGCGTGTCGGCCAGCGAGGCGGTCAGCTCCATCACGAACGGGTCGGTGAACATCGGCAGGCCGGCGGCGCCGAGGGGCACCATGACCTTGACGGTGCGGGTCTGGCGCAGGCGGAAATCGCGGGCTGCCACGTTTAGGCGGTAGTTGTATTCGCTGGCGATCTGGCGGATGCGCGCCTTCGTTGACGCCGACACCTGGTCGCTGTCGGCGAGGGCGCGCGAGACGGTGGACTTGGCGACCCCCGCCATCTTGGCGATGTCCTCCATCCGCATGTCGGACGCCTGGGTCTTTCTGGGTCTGCGCGCCATTCGCTATACGTCTCTGCCTGGCCTGTCGGTGCCCTGCGGAACGAGGCATGCGCCTGACGCGCTGCCGGGCCGGGTCAAGGGTGTCGTGTGAGGAGTGTAGCGGTCAGCTGAGTTGTGCGACAGTGCTATGGGGCGCCCGGCGCGTGCGCGCCGCTTTTCACGCGAGATCCCATTGAACGTAAGGGTATCGCCGAGGCGGCGGGCGCGTGGGTCGCCGCCTCGTGAACAGCGACCCAACAGGAGTGGCGGCTCCTACCAGATGGACACGCGCGCATCCGGCGCCAGGTAGAGATCGTCTTCTTCGCTCACCTCGAAGGCCCGGTACCACGCATCCACATTTCTCACCACGCCATTGATGCGGTACGCGGCAGGACTGTGCGGATCCGTTAGCAATTGCTCACGCAACGCGTCTTCGCGCATCAGGCCTCGCCACACCTGGGCCCAACCGAGAAAGAAGCGCTGCTCGCCCGTGTACCCGTCCAGCACGGGCAGTTCGCCGTGCTCCGCCACGTAGCGCTGGTAGGCCGCGTAGGCCATCTCGACGCCGCCGAGATCACCGATGTTCTCGCCTAAGGTGAGGCGGCCGTTGACATTCATGTCCTCGATCGGTGAGTACTCGTCGTACTGGGCGACCAGGGCATCGGAACGTGTCTTGAAGCGGGCGTCGGCGGCGAGGGTCCACCAGTCGCGGATGCGGCCTACCTCATCGAAGCGTCGGCCCTGGTCGTCGAAGCCGTGGCCGATCTCGTGGCCGATCACCGCGCCGATGGCGCCGTAGTTCACCGCGGGGTCGGCGTTCGGATCGAAGAACGGCGCCTGCAGAATGCCGGCGGGGAACGTGATCTGGTTCAGGAGCGGATTATAGGAGGCGTTGACCGTCTGAGGTGGGTAGGGCCAGATCTCGCGATCCACGGCGCCGCCTAAGCGGTCCACCTGTTGCTTCCACGCAAAGTCGTCGATGCGACGGGCGTTGCCCAGCATGTCGCCAGCGACGATTTCGAGGTCACTGTAGTCGGTCCACTTCGTGGTATAGCCGATGCGCGGCTCGAAGGTACCGAGCTTGACCAGGGCGGCGTCGCGGGTCTCATCGTCCATCCATTCGTTCTCGCCCAGGCGTTCCTGTAAGGCAGCGACGAGGTTGGCGACAAGCTCGTCCATCTGTTCCTTGGCTTCGCGCGGGAAGTGGCGATCGATGTAGAGCTTGCCGACGGCCTCCCCGAGGTTGGCGTTGACCAGATCGGCGCCGCGCTTCCAGCGATCGCGCTGGGCTTCGATGCCGTTCAGCGTCTTGGCGTAGAAGTCGAAGTGGGCCTGGTCGAAGTTGCTGCTCAGAAGCCGGGCGTTGGTGCGGATGAAGTGGAAGGCGAGGTACTGCTTCCATGTCTCTAGGGGCACCGAAGAAAAGAGTTCGGCGGCGGCGGTCATTGCGCTTGGCTGAGCGACCACTACCGGTTCCACACCGCCCAACCCTAAGGTGTCGAACACCACGCCCCAGGTGATCTGCGGGGCCAGTTCGGTCATCTCGGCCACGGTCATGGGGTTGTAGATCTTTTGGATGTCGCGGCTCTCAGCGCGCGACCATTGGGATTCTGCAAGGCGAGTTTCCAACGCGATGATGGCATCGGCGCGGGCGGCGGGCTGTTCGAGGCCGGCGAGCTCCTGGACCTTGATCATGTAGTCGCGATAAGCAGCCCGGAAGGTGACGAAACGCTCGTCATCGAGCAGGTAGTAGTCGCGATCGGGGAGGCCGAGGCCGGCCTGGCTGGCGAACACGGAGTAGCGCGTCGTGTCAGCCGGGTCAGGAATGATGCCGACGCCGAAGGGCGCGGTGGCGTGGATGTCCGACATGGCCACGAGCAGGGCGTCCTTGTCGGCGATGGCGTCGATGGCCTCCAAATGCGGGCGCAGCGGGTCGGCGCCGAGGCTGTCGATCTGCTCGACGTTCATCCATGTGGCGAAGTAGTCGCCCACCTTCTGCTCCAGGGAGCCCGCGCTGGCGGAGCTTTCGGCGAGGTCCGTGAGGATGGCGTGTACCTGTTCGGTAGAGCGCTCGCGCAAGGCGTCAAAGATCCCCCAGCGGGCGCGATCGGCGGGGATTTCGAAGGTGTCTAGCCAGTGCCCGTTCACGTACAGGTTGAAGTCATTGCCCGGGTGCTGCGCCGTGTCGCGAGCGGTGAGGTCGACGCCCCAGGCGCCCAGCTCAGCCGCAGGCGCAGCTGGTGCGGACGCGACCTCGGTCGCGCCGCCGTCGGCGGGTTCGATGGGGGCAGGCTCGGGATCGCTCGCCCCGCAGGCGACGAGGAGGGCTGCGAAGGCGGGCAGCAGTGCTAGGGCACTGCGGCGCGGTAGGGTCGAGGTGCGGGGACGCAGGGCGGTAGTCACAGAAGACCTCACGGGCACTCAATGTAGGGTGGTGGGCGGCGCTGGAACCGCCCTTGGCAGACGCGCACCCTACCTGATGCGCCAGCCGATTGCTGAGTCGCGTGCGTGCCGCGCGCAGCCGTCAGGCAGTTGAGAACGCATCGGCCGGTGCCGCCGGCTAGGGGCACGCGCGCTCACATGCGGCTTTCCTCAGGGGGATCGGACTCGATCTCCGACAGATTATCCAAGGTCCAGGGCATCAGCTCCGACACGGTCGGGTGCACCAGCACGGTCTTGCGGAAGGTGCGGCAGGGCAGGCGACTGGCGATCAGCGTGGCGAACATGTTGATCACCTCATCGCCGTGAACCCCCAGGATGGAGGCGCCGAGGATCAGGTCCGCGTCCGCATCCACCAGCACCTTGACGAAGCCGTCGGTCTCGCTCATCTCGCGCGCCCGGCTGATGTTGCGCATGGGCCGTGTGGCCTTCAACACGCGATGGCCTTGGCTGAGTGCTTCCTTCTCGGTGAGGCCAACGCGGCCGAGCGGTGGGTCAGTGAACAAGGCATAGGTGATCACGCGACTCGACAGGCGTCGATCGCCCCGCTCGAACAGGTGATCGAGGGCGATCTCCGCATCGTTGACGGAGGTGTGGGTGAACGCGCCATGACCGTTGACATCGCCTAGGGCGAAGATCCCCTCCGCCTGCGTGCGCAGGCAGTCGTCCACCTCGATGTAACCGTGCGCATCGACGGTCACGCCCGTCGCGTCGAGCTCAAGTTGATCCGTATTGGGCGCGCGCCCCGTGGCGATGAGCAGGTGCGAGCCGACGGCGGTGGCGGGTCGATCGCCCTCGCGGTACTGCAGGGTCACGCCCCGATCGGTGATCGGGGAGACCGCGTTGGCCCTGGCGTTGAGGTGAATCCGTATCCCCTCTTCCGTGAGGATCTGCTGCAGGGCCTCGGCCACATCTGCGTCTTCCCGCGGCATCAGCTGATCACCGCTCGCAATCACGGTTACCTTCGCCCCCAAGCGGTGGTAGACCTGCGCGAACTCCAGCCCGATGTAGCCGCCGCCAAGCACTAGCAAGTGTTCCGGTACGGCCTCGAGATCCAATAGGCGCGCGCTGTCGAGCCAAGGGACGATGTCCAGGCCTTCCAGCGTCGGTGTGCGGGGGCGGGTGCCGGTGTTGATGAAGATGGTAGGTGCGGTGAGCCGGCGATCGCCCACGCGCAGGGTCTTCGGGCCCTCGAAGCGGCCCCAGCCGCGCACCAGGCTGACCTGGTCGCTGCCCTCCATCCACTCGGTCAGGCCGTCTCGACTCGCGAAGCGGATCCGATCCATGCGCGCCTTCACCACCTCGTAGTCGACGGAGACGGGACCGCTGCTGACGCCGAAGTCGTCGCTGCGCCGGGCCTGGTGCGCCACCTTGGCGCTGGCGACGAGGGCTTTGGTGGGGGTGCAGCCGTAGTTCACGCAGCTGCCGCCCACCTGGTTCCCCTCCACCACGGCGACCCGGGCGCCGCGCGGGAGCAGGTCGCCGAGCAGGGTGCCGGTGGCCTGGCCGCTGCCGAGGATCAGGTAGTCGAAGGTTTCCATCGCGGTCTCCGGGGTGGGAATGGTAACGATGCGCAGGCTCAAGCCTAGTGGAGCTGCCCTTGGAAGTTGAGGGGGCGGCGGAAGTTTCTTTCGTCACGAGCGTTATGATGTGTGCTTCCCAGGAAGCCCGAGTCGTTTACCCGCATGGAACAGGCGCTGGAATCGTCCACCATCGATGCGTTTCGCGAGGATGGCGTCGTGGTGTTGCGCAACGCCGTGGACGCGTGCTGGCTCGCCTCCCTGGCCGCTGCCATCGAGCGCGACATCGAATCGCCCGGGCCTTGCTATCACGGCTATCAGGTATCGTCGGGGCAGGGCCGCTTCCACGGCAATATGCGACTGTGGGAGCACGACGATGCCCTCGCCACCTTCTGTCGCGACTCGTGCCTGCCTGCGCTGGCGGTGCAACTGCTGGGCGTGGCGGAGCTTCGCCTCTACTACGATCAACTCTTCGTGAAGGAGCCGGGTGCCGACGCGCCCACGCGGTGGCATAACGATCAGCCCTATTGGCCGATGCGCGGGGCGCACGTGTTGTCCCTCTGGCTCACCCTCGATCCGGTGACGCCGGCGACGGGAGGCCTTCGCTTCGTGAGGGGCTCGCACCGTTGGCAGCGCTGGTTCCAACCCGAGCCCTTCGCCCCGGGCGGCTCCGCCTACGCGCGCAACCCGGACTACGTACCGATGCCTGACATCGAGGCGATGGTACCGGTGCAGGACCTCATCGCGTGGGACATGGCCCCCGGCGACCTCGTCGCGTTCCACGCCCTCACCGTTCACGGCGCGCGGGCCAACCAGGGCGAGGCCCGCCGTCGCGGCTACGCCGTGCGCTACTGCGCGTCAGACTGCACCTACTACGACGGGCCGGGCACCAGCCCCTACCTGCAAGACGCGGCCCTCAGCGACGGCGCCGCTCTGCGCGGTGTTCGCTACCCGATCGTCTGGCCGCGCCCCAAGGGCCCTTAGGGGGCGGGCCCCTCGCGTCGGGGTCTTGCCCCGCCACTACGCCGCTCGGCGCCTGGTACACCGACGGCGCCGTCTGCGGTGCCACTGATGAAGGTGATCGCCGCGGTCGAGGAGCTCACCATGATCGAGCGAATCCTGACGCACTTGGGGGAGCGCGGGGCCGTGCCGGCGCGGCCGTCGGGACCGACGTTGTAGACATGTTCGATGATCGGCGCCCGGTTCGCCCATGCGAAAAAGTAATTGCAGAAGATGTACTGCTCGTTGAGTACACGCTCACCAGCTAGCGATCCGGATAGTGTTCTTCCATTCACCGCAGTGCGCGGTGCGTAAGTCCATTCGACCGCCCGCTCTCCTACGAGGAAGGAGAGATCCAACGTCGATCTGGCGCTTTGCTCAGCGTGGCCTGGGTTTTCAATGACCAGGAGGAAGGTTAAGTGTAAGGGTAGTCCTCGAGAGGACGTGCCATGGTCTCTTCACCCCAGCGCTCTGCTCCTTCGGCCATAGGAGTTGCTCGCTCGAGAGTTAGGTACATCTGGTTCGAACAGAAGACATGTCAGGTCCTCACTCCCGTTCGAGACGATTAACGGCTTGGCGCGGTCTGCCGTACCATGGGTTTAGAGACTCGGCTGTCTGATACGCCTCCAGTGCCCCAGCCTCATCGCCACTCGCCTCGCGCGCGCGTGCCACGTGGATCCATAGTGGCGCGTGACGTGGGCTCATCAGTGCGCAGGATTCGTACAGCTCGCCCGCCAGAGCACGGCGGCCACCGTAGTAGTGCCGATAGCCGAGGAAGATGCAGTTGTCCGGGTGGATCAGTGGATCTACAACGCCAGGCGCTCGATACGCATCGACCAATGCTCGAAGTGCGGCGGCGTCCCCCTCCGCGATATGCGCCTCCACGGCGTGGGTCTTGTCGTACAGCTCGTCCTGCTCCACCCGCAGAGCCGATTCGATGTTTGCCAGCTCGAGTTGACCGAGCCATGCCCCCGCTTTGGCGACACCCGCAATATCCTGTGTTGCCGAGATGTCGGCCAGCGGATCGCGCCGCAGAAGCACAAAGTCGGCGGCGTAACCTGCCTTGATCTCGCCCCAGGCAACATCCAGAACGCCGGAATCGTTGAGATAGACGCCAACGTTGATTGTCGCGGCCTGGAGCGCTTGCAACGGCGTAAGCCCCACCCGGACCAGGCTTAGCAGCTCCTGATGGACACTGTAGCCGGGAATGGCGCCGCCGAAGCTCGCGTCCGTGCCCAAGAGCAACGGGACCCCCTCGTCCTGTAGGACGTGAGTCAGGGCCCCAACGAACCCCGCCAGCGCCCTGACCTGTGCGACGTATTGCACCGGATTGCGGCGGTTCGAGTAGTAGCCTTGACGCTCGCCCCAGGATAGTTTCACCGCGGCTGGTACGAGCTGCATGGGTGCCTGGTCGAGATAGCCATCGAGATCGAGCACCTGCGGCGGAATGCTCTCCAGATAGTCGACCATTGGCGTTACGGTAGCACCGGCAACGCGAAGCAATCGGGCGAGCGCTGGCAGCCCCATCGGCACGTACCCACGGCTCTCGCTGTCGTAGTAAGGGAAGGCCAGTTCTTCGCCGTGTGCGATGTACCTGAGACCTGCTGCCAGGGACCCATCGATGCCGGCGAGGCGAGATACATGCCCTGTCGTGATCATACCGCGCGCCGTGGCGCTCGACACGACAGCGGCGAGCGCATCCTGCTCGATCCGTTGATACACCTTGATCGCGTCATAGCCTTGCGCTTGAATCCACGCGACGATCTCGTCGGCCGTGTCGGGAGTGACGGCAGTAAAGAGAGGATTGGTGGGTTCTAGACCATCGAGCGTCGGCCCGACACTGAAAATCCGTGGGCCGAGTACATCGCCCCTCGAAGTCGACGCCTTCATCCTCAGGTGCTCCGGGCGCCCAGACATATTGAAGACGGCCGTCACCCCGTAGCGAAGGTAGCTTTTCAGTTCCGCGTAGCTTTGCAAGTGGACGTGAACATCGCCCAAGGCGGGTATCAGATATCCCCCGGCGCCGTCGATGATCCGCTCAGCAACGTAGCTTGCAGCCGAAGCTTCGGGCACCACATCGAGAATGACCCCGTCGTCGACCACGAGCACATGGTGCTCGATGTGTTTTCCCGAGCGGACATCCACGATGGCGACATTCTCCACGACGAGCTCGACATCGATAGGCCCGCTGCTCGGGTTGAGGCAGAAGCTGGCTAGCGCCATCGAGCTCATAGAAAAGCCCCGCCTCATTTGTCTCGCCACCTCCGTTGTGAACGAATCGACGCTAACCTAATCCAACGACAGGAGCCTTAGGATCAGCTTGGGAATGCATTGGGGATGACCACTGAGCGCTTCCAACTTGCCAAGATCGATATCGATCCGTCGACCAATCGGCTAACGTGTGGCACCCGCTCTCTCTCGCTGGAGCCCCGTGCCATGCAGGTTCTGCATTTGCTGCTTCAGCGGCGCGGCACGGTGGTCAGCCGGCGCGAGATCTTTGACTTAGTCTGGCGTTCCGCCGAAGTGACCGATGACGCGTTAAACCGCACCGTATTCGATGTGCGAAAGGCGCTCAGGACGCTGCAACCTGGCCTCGAACCGATTGAGACCATTCGAAAGGTGGGGTACCGATTGGTCGATCCCCCGGCCGATCAGACTCGAGACGGCCCGCGGTTCCCTGGCATTGCGCTGCGGTTTGTAGGCGTCGGTCTACTCGCTGTGTTGTGGGTACTGGGGCGAACTGGACTCTCCGGTCCTCAAGCGACGTTGGTGGATATCCAGCCGTTCAGTACGCAGCAAAGCTTCGATACTCACCCCAGCTTCCACCCGGACGGCCGACGAGTGTTCTTTAGCTGCAGTACGGCGGACAGCGAGCAACCGGGCCTGTGTGTTCAGGACGTGGACAGCCTTACGTCCAACGTCCTGCTGTCCGCCGGCGGCGAGGGTGTCGCGGTACACCCGGACGGCAAACGGATCGCCTATCAGGCCACTGAAGGGACAGGCTGCGAAATTCGAGTCTTCCACTTAGAAGACCGATCCCACGATCTGCTGACGCCGTGCCATCGTCGCAACGACGGTAGCCTTGCCTGGTCCGTCGACGGTCGGCATCTGTTCTATTCGGACCTTGGCAGTCCGGGCGCAGGTCCCTTTGAGATCCGTTCTGTGCCTGCCGAGGGCGGCCCGATCTCCACCGTCACGCGGCCGCCTGTACACTCCGTTGGAGATCTGTTTCCGGCACTGGCCCCAGACGGTCGCACGCTTGCGTTTTTTCGCGCGGACCGGATATCCACCCTATCGACCTACGTCACCCCTGGGATCGGTCGTGTCTATGCCGCGCCCATCAACGGTGGCTATCGCGATGAGACGCGGATGTTAAGAACACTGACCGCCGAGCCGGCGGAAGTGACCGGTTTGGTTTGGGTCGGCACGGGCTCCAAAGCGGATCTGGTGTTCTTTTCCAACGCGAAGGGCAACGGCTATTCGCTGTGGCGCCTGCCGACCGGCCGTCAACCCCAGGTCACCCACCACGGCTTTTCCGGCATTGTGCGGCAACCTGCGGTATCGGCGAGTGGCGTCGTGATCGCTGAACAGTGGACCGCTGATGCTGATATCTACTCGCGGGCGCTGGCGGAAGCCACGGGCCCGGCGAACCGCTTGTTTTCTTCGAATCGGTACGATTTCGCTCCAGCGCCTGCGCCCGACGGTGCCTACCTGGCGTGGGTGTCGAGTCGTTCTGGTCCACCGTTGCTGTGGATCGGATCCCTCGACAGCGGCCGCGTTGTGAGGTCTGTGCAGTTGCCAAAGGGCGTCGCTGTGGAGTCGCCACGGTGGTCACCGGACTCGCGACAGATCGCGTTTGAAGTGCGCCGAAAAGGCACGAGTCAGATCGCCTTGTACACGTTGGGTACGGATTCAACGCAGTGGTTGACGGTGCCCGGAGACAATCGGACGCCTTCGTGGGCGCTCGACGGCAGATCGCTCTACTTCTCCTCGAATAGGAGCGGGGATTGGGAAGTGTGGCGCTACGGACTTGCCGATTCTGATACGACGCGGCTGACCTCAGGTGGCGCCTATGCTCAACGGGAGTACCGGACACGTGCAGACCGTGGCCTGATTTTCAGCCGCCGCGATCAACCCGGCTTGTGGAAACTGCCCTTTGGCGGAGTAGCGGAGCGCATCGTAGAGGATCTTTCATCGGAACACTGGGGCAACTGGACCGTGCACGACGATCAGATCTACTTCGCGCGGAATCAGCAAGGCGACGCCGAGGTGGTTGCGGTCGATATCGGTACGGGATCACGTCGCACCATCGTTGCACTCGATCAACCGGTCTTGCGTGAATCAACAAACCTGTCGATAGCGCCGGATGGAAAAACCCTATTCTACGCAAGTCGGAGCCAGCTCAGCGCCGATCTGATCCGCTTGCGCATCGATCCATAGCTCGCTTGCTTAGGTCGCTGCCCAATGAAATCTATAACTGGTCTGTTTCTGCTTTCGTGGGTCCTCACGCAAGCCGCTTCGATGTTCTTCCTGCAGGTGGGCGAGCGGCTTGCCGGTTGGACCCCGCTCAGGCGAGTCGCCGAGTCAGCACACCGCAAGAAGCTCGAGGCGCTTGACCGCACTTGGCCCCTGACGCGCGTTCGCGGCGCCATCGCCCGCCGCGATCTGCGCGAGTGCACACTCATCTTATCGGGTCTGATCATGGTCAAGTCTCTCGGGGCGCTGCTCTTCGGAATCGTCACCGTGTTCTGGCTTCCGCTAGCGAGTCTCTTCGTTCCGTCGATCGTGGCAGTCCACGACCCGCATGATTCGAAACTGCGCGAGTGGATCCATCGTGTTGCGGTCCGACAGGTGACGAGTCACGCCTTGGCGGCGGCCTTGGGGTTTGCGCTTTTCTACGTGGGGGCAATCGGCGGTGCAGGCCTTTCGGCGACCTTGGATTCAAACTTAGCCCTCCTCGCTGTTGTACTTTTGGCGTCAGGGGGATTCGCAGTGGCTGCGGGCCGTCTCGAAGCAGGTGGAGTGCTTGAACGAGGAATCTAGAAGACGCTGACCGGTGCTGTGGCACGGCGCGTGAGCAAGACCCTGCATACCAGCGGCCCCGAGCACGCGCTGTATCTCTAGCGGTGTTGTGCCTGGTGACTGTTTCGCCAGCCACTGCCAGGTGGGAAAAGGGGACGACCACGGACGAACTCTTATGGGAGAGGGCTACTGGGCCATCGTTGCAGCCAATTCCGTCGAGGGCCGCCAACACCAACCCTGTTGGTCTAGCGTTCTACTGCAAGGACAACGGCACGCAGGGTTGGCTTGAATGGGGGCACTACATGGGCGTTTCGGAGTACTACGGGCGCTGAGGTGAAGTTGCACGATCAATAGCCGTTTCGAGATGGTGTTGAGTATCTGGCTCATGGACACGCTGGAAAGGGACCCGCCTAGCTGCGCAGAAAACCCTACTTGTTCGCAAGAGAGCTGCAAACGGTGAAGCGCATGGCCGTTCGCGCTTTACCGCCTCAAGGCGGAGTGATCACAGCTCGGTTGAAATGACGGGAATGGAAGCGGCGTTCTCGCGGATCCGAAATAACTGCAACTGGTGACCCGCTAGAGTCAGGAAACGGGGTGAGACGCGCCACGGCGCACACGGCGTCCTCGCGCCGACCCGCACCATGCCACTTTGGCGTGAGGTGCTCCTCGGGGCCAGTAGCCAGTTGATCCCCAGCGCAGGTCAGCTTACGGTGC
Source organism: Pseudomonadota bacterium (assembly GCA_039193195.1). Taxonomy (NCBI): domain Bacteria; kingdom Pseudomonadati; phylum Pseudomonadota; species Pseudomonadota bacterium. The sequence goes on along the minus strand of JBCCWS010000014.1, from coordinate 2,668 downwards.
GAAAGGAGCCTCGGCCTCGGCCCCGCCCGGGGCTGCGCGCGCATGGGTCAATCGACTTACCGGAAGGGCATGAACACCTCTCTCACCGAGCTACCCTCCGATGCAGAGCCGGACTGGACGCTGATCGTCGACGGTACGCCCATGCGCTGCCGGATGGCGCGGCTTGAGTCTGTGTTCGGCGCATGGTCCTACGGGTGGCACCCAGGAGGCTACGATACCTGGTGGTTCGCGGAGCACGCCGGGGGCGGGGCGATCGTGCTGCCCTACGTAAAGGTTGAAGGTCGCTTGCTGGTCGGTCTCATAGCGGAGCAGCGCCCGAATGCCGGTAGCAAGGTGTGGGGCGCCATCGGTGGGTTCGTCGATGGGGACGAGAGTCACCTGCGCGCGGCCCAACGAGAAGCACTCGAAGAGGTGGGCCTGGCGAGTGAAACCGTGCACGCGTTACCCGGCACCCCAGCGCTAAGCAACCGCGCGTTCTTCGTCGCCGATCTCCCCGCGGGCAAAGGCGTGCACTTCTTTGCGGTGGCGGTTCCGCAAGCGCAGGTCGAGTTGGTCAGCGAGCGCGACACCACTGGCCGGAAGATGCACGACGACCTCCTCGCACCCAGTCCGTCAAGCCCCAAGGTTAGCGGTCGCTGGTGGACACCGCCGGGCGCCGAGATCGAGCAAATCCTCTTCCTTGACTGGGAGGATGCTGTGGTCGCTTCAGCCGACGCCTTGGCTCTAGCGGGCTTGGCGCGCCTGAAGGCATGGACGGAACGCTCAGGATAGGGCAGCTCCCGTAGCCGCTACGCCCATCACCTCGTCACCCAACGTCGCAATTGCGCCATTGTCAGATAGCGCTACGCCTCCCACATCCGCACCCTCTTCGAGGTGCACATGGGTGTTAGAGAGTTGTATTCGCACCCAGCTCGCGAGCTCTCTCAGCGCATCACCCTGCCGCCTGATATCGCCTTTGCGGCGAGCCGCCACCAGCCTCTCGTAGCGCTCTCCCCAGTCAGGTTCCGCCACTATCTCAAACAGGGTGCTCCAAGACAGGCTGCCCGCGGGCGATTCGCTGTCAGTCGCCTCAGCGGCGCCGAACACTTCCCTGTGGAACGCCTCGCTTTCTTCCGCAGCGCGCTGCTCGGCGAGCCAGCGTGCCAGTGTCGTCAGCTCATCAGACTCATCATCCGCTTCGCTAGAGGGCGTGGGGTCGGTGAGCACGAAAGAGCGCGCCATGAACTCGGGCGACGCCGCGTGGAGAACGCTCTCCGCGATGGTGCGGTTGTAGGCGAGATCCACCAAGTCCTTGAGCGATTCCACCGGCATGGTTGGATCTTCTGCGCCGAACTGATCGGCGAGGGCGTACATTTCCGATCGCGTCTCCTTCCCTCTTGCGACCAGCAAACTGAGCCCGCGAACAAGCGGTCCCTCCTTCTTCTCGATGACCGTACGCTCGCGCAGGTGCTGGAGTCGGTCGAGGAGGTCCAGGGACGGGCGTTGTGCAAGCTCGCGGCCAGAGAACCACGTCAGGAACTCGGCAGCTTCCAGGAACCGTGGATACTCTGCCAGCCGTTCCACCTCGGCGAGCGATAAGGCCCTTCCATTGCCAATGCGATGCTCAGCGTGTTCGTACCACGCCGACGACTCGAAGTGCTCCGTCGCTAGGCGCTCGCGTGCCCGATCTGTGAGGTGAGGCGAACGCGCGTTGTAGTGTATCCACTCGAAGGGTGGAAATGGTGGAACACGGCGCACTGCCGCTGCAGACCAGCCCTTCGCAGCCTCGCTCACGCACTGAATCGCACCCAGCGAATCGAACGCCTGAGCTTCCGGCAGAACCGCGGTGTACCCGAGCAAATAGCCAAGCTTCACTCGCGCGCTAACAAAGGGCAGCTGGTTGGTGCTGCCGCGCTGGGTACGAACCGAGTCTAGGGCGGAGTGGAATTGGAAAGACCGAGGAAGTGGTGTTGCCGGCTTGCCCACAGGTTTTGGACGCACTTGGTCGATTCGGCGCCTAAGGTCGTTGGCCGCGTGCCGGAGCACTTCCGGCAGTGAGCGCTGCAATCCCACCCGATACAGCCATGGCACCTCCTCCCACAGGAGCCACCGGTGCAGATGATCCAGCTTGAGCTGCTCCATTACGCCGTCGCCCGTGCCGGGCAGGCGAATGATGAGCACGCGCTGTTCCGCCCGCGTACGCTTGCGCTCCAGCTGTGCGCGCTGGAACAGGGCGAGTTCCTTCGGGCACCACGCAGACTTCACGTAGGCGGGACTGATGCAGGCAATGAATATGTCTGCGGAGCGTACCCTGCGATCCAGTTTTTCCGGGAAGTGATCGCCAGCGTGCAGGTTACCGTAGTCGACGAACACCTCTGCGGGGTGCGTTGTGTTGACTTCCTCGATGAGGCGAATGGCCGTCTTGGTAAGGCTCCCAAATGCACGCCTGTCGTCTATGCGGGCGTAACTCAAGAAGACTTGGGCAGGGCGCATAGTATCTCCAGTAGCTAGTGTGCTGTCCCAGAAGTTCGTTGAAAAATACGCGGGTACTTTTGCCCCTGAGTACGTTGCTCCCGTGTTTGGTGTGCCCCCGTACACCACGGTGAGCGCCGGTGGGCGGGCTCTCCGATGACGTCGGCGCGGCACGGCAGCGTCTGAAGGAGTGCGAGGACCAGGACGTGACGTCCCA